>JBFWWA010000470.1:0-4484 GCA_050246455.1 Planctomycetaceae bacterium | reverse complement strand
ATGAGTTGCGGGCCGCGTGGATTACTCGCGAATATGTCGCGGCGGTTTGGCAAGTCGAGCTTCGGAACGTGCGCGGCCGGTTTGAACCGGAAGATGAAATCCGCTGGCCTCTCGATCCGGCATACTTCGAGTTCTACAACTCGTATGCTGCTCCGACTCAGGGCGGAGTCGCGGCGGGCAAGCAGTTGCACGAATTCGAGAAGCGTACCCGCCTGGGGTTGTCGTGGTGGTTCCTCAAGCGGAATGCGTTCCGTCTCATTCCGCGAGTCGCGGCGTTGTGCCTGCTGGTGTTCGTTCTCAGTGGCGGCGGCGGTACGGCGTTCGGCTGGTTCTTGGAATTCTGGAAGGCCAGCGGGCGGGCGAACGGCATCGGCCCTCATACCGCTCGGAAGGCTGCGGAGGGTCAATCGTTCACGACCGGCGAGCTGGGGGCCGTTCCCGATCCGCGAACGGAGGCTTATATCGGAATGCTGCGGGCCGATGTCAAAGCGATGCAGGACGCACTATTGAAGGAGGAGGAAAAGCGACGGCGAGTTGAGGAGAAGCGCGACGAACTGCGTTCTTACATCGATACAAGCGCGGTGCTCTCGATGGTCTTTCGGGATGGGTGCGTATTGCGTGACGGTGCGGTCTGTCGCGTCGGGGAAACAATCCCGGACGGTCCGCACGCTGGGCAGGTAATTAAGGGCGTGAACTATGCAAGGCGCGAGGTGTTGTTGTCGTCGGGCGTTGTTCTTCGGCTTGGCAAGTTTGGTGTTCCTGATGATGCCGGGATGCCGTTCGGTCTGGCCTCGGCTGTTCCCGCAGGTTCTCCCCTTGCAGTTGCAGCGAGAGCCGGAGTTTCGGAAGGTGTACGGCGAATTAGAGGCGAAAGCGAAAGCGAAAGCGCCGACGAGTCGCGGAGAACTTCGCCTGTCGATCGCGGCCGAAAAGATGCCATTAACCGGATTCCTGCGGTGGATCAGTCAGGAGGCGGAAATCAGCGTGATAGCCTCGGCGGACCTCGACGGCCGGTCGGTGACTCTCGACGTGACGGAGGAGTTAGTAGACGACGTGTTGTCGGTGGTCGCGCGTCGGCTCGGGGTGCAGATCACGCGCACGGGGAAGCTGTACTTCCTCGGGACGCTGCGCCCGGAGGACCTGGGGGTAATGGTTCGTCGGGTCAAGCGATTGACGAAGGGAGAAATTGAAGCGGCGGTTGCGGTGCTGTTGTCGGAGTTCGGCCAGTCGGAAGCGTTCGAAGATGGCCTTGTGGTTGTTGGCGATCGTGTCGAAGTGCTTCAGCGTGTGGAGGAGTTGCTAAGTGGCGTTGAAACTGCGGAATCCGTTACGTGGCTCGTTCAACTTCATCTCGTCTCGTTGGGGGCGTCCGATCTGGCAGACCTCGGCCTCGACGTTGCGCCTGCTGTCGATATGGCGTATACGTTTTCCGGTGCGTCTGCCTCGATTCCGGGGGCAATCAAAGGAATTGAAGAATCCGCAAAGCTGAAAGGGAGTCTGAACGGTGTCTTGCGTGCGGCGGCGGCACGCGATTCCGTTCATATCGTTGCCGAACCGCTGGTTGTTATCGTCGATGGTAGTAAGGCGGAAGTGTCTCGGGGTGAGAAAGTGCCGGTTGCGCGTCGAGCGATCAGCGACGAAGGGACGGTGACAACGCAGGGCTTCGATTACATCGCAACGGGGTTGCAGTTGGTGGTTGGTGTCCGGGATCTGAGTGAGTCGGCCGCAAGAATGTCTGTCGATCTGAAGATGAGCAAGATTGAACGTTTTGTTGGTGTCGATCAGGCCCCTGCTACGTCGGAGGAATCTTTCAAGGGTGTTGCCGATGTGGTTTCGGGCGGCGTGTATCTGCTCGGATCGTTGGAGCGTTCAGAGGAGAAGCAAAGCTGGAAGGGGGGCTTGCAGATTGGACGCAAGCGGGAAAGGGAGTCGCGGCTCTTGCAAATTTGGGCGCGTACGTATCGCGTGGGGATGCCGCCCGGGGGGATGCAAGGGGCGAGGAGTGAGGCCGCGCCGGAGGCCGAACGACGAGCCCCGGTTGAGGCAAAACGGCCGGAGGTTGTTCCGTGAAGAATCTCGCAATTTCGCTATGGCTGTCGGCTCATATGTTCGTGTGCGTCTCTTGGTCGGCTCCGGTTACGGTGCCGTCGTTAGTTCGTATGTCGTGGATCACACAGCCCTACATGTTGTTCCTCGGCCATTGGCAGTCGTGGGCGATGTTCGCACCAAATCCGCGAGCGACGGCGTTTAACGTCGATGCGGTCGCGATACTGCGGGACGGGTCGCGGCGGGAGTGGCGCTTGTACGATCCTGTCGGCCTCGGGCCGATTGATCGGCGGCGGCATGAACGGATGCGGAAGTTCGCGAATGATAATCTGCGGCAGGACTATAACCGGAAGCTCTGGAGTCCCGTTGCCGATTACGTCGCGGGCAAGCTGTCGGAGGATGGAAATCCCGTCGTGTACGTCTCGTTGGTGCGGTCGTGGTCGAAAGTGCCGGGGCCGGGCGAGGTCCCGGATTGGTCGTCGTTCACGTTTTACCGGAAAGGGCTGATGGATGGGCGCATTGCTCAACGGGTGGAATAGGTTCTTCTTCGGTACGCTCCCCGCGTGGCCTCTCGGCTTGTTTCGGATCGCGTTCGGCCTCGTCGTCGTCGTCGATCTGCTCTACTTGCGATTCGACGGTCAAATGTGGTTCGGGCCGGATGGGGTGCTTCCGTATTCCGATTGGATGACGGTTGTGAAGTTCCCGCGAGTCAGTTTGTTTCCGCTCCTTCCTGAAAGTTCGTGGAGCGTGGAAGCGGTGCTGTGCCTGGGGGTCGTCGCGGGGTGCTTCCTGACGATGGGGCTACAGTCGAGAGCGTGTTCTGTGCTCGTCTGGTTGGTTCTCGCCTCGCTGCACCATCGGAACCCGTTCTTGTTCAATTCGGGCGATACGCTGCTGCGTGTCCTCGGCTTCTGGCTGATGTTCGCGGAGAGCGGCCGCGCGTGGTCGTTCGATCGGTTGTTGCGTCAAGCTCGCGGAGTCGAGCCGGACGGCGAACCGCGAGTCGTGGCGTGGCCTATTCGGATGATGCAGTTACAGGTCTGCTGGATGTACTTGAGTACGGGCGTTTGGAAAGCGCAAGGCCCGCTGTGGCGGTCGGGCTTGGCGGTCTATTACGTGCTCGGGCTGCCGGAGTTGAGCAATTGGCCTCTGCCAGCGTTCGCAAGGTCGGTGGAGTTCTCGATGGCGGCTACCTGGGGCACGCTGCTTGTTGAGATTGGACTACCGTTCGCGTTGTGGTGGCGGCGCTATCGTTACGCTGCCATCGGATGCGGCGTGGCGTTCCATTTCGGGTTGGAATACTGCCTGAATGTGGCTGTGTTCCAGTGGATCGCGATCGCCTCAATGATCTTGTTCGCGGAGACGCGATCAAAGGCACGCGAAGCGGTAGTAAGGAGGTCGGGCGGAAGTCCCGAACCGGCATTGACGGCGGGTTGCGATATCGCTAAAAATGCCGGGAGTTATGGGCTCGCAACTATACATAACAGACATTATCGGACGTTGCATATCGGCCGATTTTTGAGGATCGCGGAAGGTCCCTGGCCGTCCTGCGGGATCGATTCAACGTCTCTGCTTTCGATCCGGTGATGCATCGCGTCGGCGCGTGCATGATCGTTCCACGAGGACTGAGAACGTGCCCCTGCCGCGCCCGGAAATCGACCCGGTCGTCCGCGGCGTTCGGCACCCTTCCCGACGACCTCACGCAGCTTCGGTTCCGTCAGAGTCCGCGGTCGTCCCGGATGCCCGGCGAGAGCCCTGGGACCGGGACGGGGCGGGTGCCTTCCAGCGTCTGTGGAGGAATCGGTCGCGGAACGAAAAACGGCGGGCTGAGACCCGCCGTTCGCCGCATCATATCTGCTGTGGTGATCGCTAAAGGTTCCGTCTAGGCCTCGTCGGCGACGGCCTGCTCTTCGAAGACGCCGAGCTTGCGAAACTTCTCGTACCGGCGGTCGACGAGCTGCGATGCCGGAATGTTGCCGAGGTCGCGCAGGCTCTTCAAAAGGGACTGCTTGAGGTTCGCGGCCATCTGCCGATGGTCGCGATGCGCGCCGCCGAGCGGCTCGGGAATGATCTCGTCGATGATCCCCATCTCGAGCAGGTTGCGGCTGGTGAACTTGAGCGCCCGCGCCGCCTGATCTGCAAACTTGTCGCTCTTCCAGAGAATTCCCGCGCATCCTTCCGGACTGATGACAGAATAGTAGGCGAACTGCAACACAGAGACATGATCGCCGATGCCGATGCCGAGCGCGCCGCCGGAGCCCCCTTCGCCGATGACGACGCAGACGATCGGCGTCTCCAGGAGTGAAAGGTCGCGGAGATTGACGGCGATGTTATACGCCTGTCCGCGTTCTTCGGCGCCGACGCCCGGGTATGCGCCCGGGGTGTCGATCAGACAGATGATGGGCAGGCCGTAGCGCGCCGCCATCTTCATCTTTTCG
>JBFWWA010000469.1:0-4490 GCA_050246455.1 Planctomycetaceae bacterium | reverse complement strand
CCGAAGCATCCCGACCACGCGCTCTATCGGCAGCTCGCATCGCTCGGCGGCCCGTTGTTCGCCGGGGCACGCAGTTCCTCGGACGCTGCGAAATCCGAAAAGTCGCAAGCCGATGCGACCGAACCTTCCCCCTGGGGTGTCGACCCGACGCTCTTCGGCCGGCATCCCGACGGCTCGCGGATCGGCAACAACAGTCTCTGCGTCCGCGCACCTTCGGTCGTTTCGATCCGACTGCCGGCCGATCTTGTCGTCGACAGCGAGCTCCGCGCAACGGCAACTCTGCATGAATCGACGGCGAAGGAAGGGAGCGCGCAAGTCGAAGTGCTCGGAGACAAACCGCCGACACGCTCGACACTCATTCCCGATGTCCCGGTCCTCGCGACCGCCGGAAGCAGTACGCAGCAGAGGCTCGAACGGGAGTTCGCGGAGTTCCGCGCCATTTTTCCGATCGCCATCTGCTATCCGCAGATTGTGCCCGTCGACGAAGCGGTGACCCTGACCCTCTTCCACCGCGAGGACGAACCGCTGATGCGCCTCATGCTCAATGATAAGGAGCGCACCGACCTCGACCGCTACTGGAGCGAGCTGCATTTCGTCAGTCAGGATGCCCTCACCATCGTCGATGCATTCGCACAGCTGATGGAATACGCGACGCAGGACAACGACCCGCGCCTCTTCGAGCCGTTCCGCAAACCGATCAACGAGCGCGCCGCCGCCTATCGGCAGGAGCTTCTCGACAGCGAGCCCCGGCAGATCGACGCGCTCGTCGAGTTCGCATCGCGCGCGTTCCGGCGGCCGATTACCAAGGATGAAGAAGCGGAGCTCCGCACCCTCTACAAGAATCTGCGCAAGCAGGATCTCCCGCATGACGAAGCATTCCGGCTGACGCTCGCGCGGCTGTTCGTCGCCCCGGCGTTCCTGTATCGCCTCGAAAAAGCAGGGTCAGGAGCGGATCCCGTTCCGATCTCCGATACCGAACTCGCCAGCCGGCTCAGTTACTTCCTCTGGTCTTCTGCGCCGGACGCGGAGCTGAGCGAAACGGCGGCTGCCGGACGCCTCCACGATCCCGACGTCCTCGTCGCCGAAGCCCGACGGATGATGTCCGATGCCAGGACCCGCAGGCTTGCCACCGAATTCGCCTGCCAGTGGATCCACATCTACGAGTTCGACCAGCTCGACGAAAAGAGCGAGCGGCACTTCCCGACCTTCGCCGCACTCCGCAAGGATATGTACGAGGAGTCGATTCGCTTCTTCACCGAGCTCTTCCAGAGCGATGCCTCGGTGCTCGACATTCTGAACGCGGATTACACCTTCGTGAACGATCGACTGGCCGAGCATTACGGAATGCCGGAGATTCCGAAAAACGAATGGAAGCGCATTGACGGCGTCCGGAAATACGGCCGCGGCGGGATCCTCGGCTTTTCGACAACACTCGCCAAGCAGTCCGGCGCCTCGCGCACCAGCCCGATTCTTCGCGGCAACTGGATTGCCGAAGTAGTCCTCGGCGACAAGCTGCCGAAGCCGCCGAAGGACGTTCCGGTGCTTCCCGACGAGGAATCGTCCGCGCAGGAGCTCACGGTCCGGCAGCTCGTCGAAAAACATGTGAGCGATGCGCGGTGCGCTTCCTGTCATGTCCGGATCGATCCGTTCGGATTCTCTCTCGAAAGTTTTGATGCCATCGGCCGCAGGCGCGACAAGGACCTCGCGGACCGGCCGATCGATACCCATGCCAAGGTTCTTGACGGGACGGAGTTCGACGGAATTGACGGACTTCGGAACTACCTGCTGACGAATCGCCGGGACGATTTCCTGAAGCAGTTCTGCAAGAAACTGCTCGGTTACTCGCTTGGACGCGGCGTTCAGCTTTCCGACACCCCCCTTCTCGACGAGATGCGGCGGAACCTCGAAACGAACGATTACCGCTTTTTCGCGGCGGTCGAGCCGATCTTGCGCAGCCGTCAGTTCCGTGAGATCCGCGGGAAAAATTCCGAGCTGGGCGAACTCTGATTCCCGTCATCGACGGAATCGGGTTACAATCCGGACTGCCTCACTCCTGGAGCCGAACATGAGCAGCCACGAATTCTCGCGTCGAACGTTTCTCCGCGGTGTCGGTGTGAGCATGGCGCTCCCCTGGATGGAATCGCTCGCCGTGTGGGGTGACGAGCCGAAGAAGGCCGCCGCCAGGGAAGCGCCGGTCCGGCTCGCCGTTCTCTTCTCCGGCAACGGGTTCCACAGCAAGGAATGGTGGGCGAAAGGGACCGGCCGGGAGATGCAGCTCGGCAAGGTGCTCTCCCCGCTCGAAAAGCATCGCGAGAAGATGCTCTTCATCCGCGGCCTCTACAACGAAGAAGCGCTCAAGGGAAACATCCACAGCTCGCAGACCGGCAACATCCTTTCCGGCGCGCCGCTGGCATCGGGGGGCGAGATCAAGTCCGGCACCAGCATCGACCAGTTGATCGCCCAGCGGATCGGGCAATCGACGAAGGTTCCCAGCCTCGTCCTCGGATGCGAGAAGTCGAACCCGTCGGTCCACAAGAATTACTCGATGCTTTACAGCTCGCACATTTCGTGGAGCTCGCCGACAACGCCGACTCCGCTCGAGCTCTACCCCGCTCTCGCGTTTGATCGACTCTTCAAAGATGAGGTCGATCGCGGCGACAAAAGCGTTCTCGATGCCGTCCTTTCCGATGCGAAAGATTTCCGCCGGCACGTCAGCACCACCGATCAGCGCAAACTCGACGAATACCTCGATTCGGTCCGCGACGTCGAACAGCGGATCGAACAGGCCGGGAAAAAAGGCGAGATGCAGGGATGGCGGCCGACTCTCACCGCTCCGAACATTCCGCGCCCCGCTGACGGTGTGCCGCAGAACATTGCCGACCATATGCGCCTCATGAGCGACATCCTCGTCCTCGGCTTCCAGACCGATACGACACGCATCTGCACTTTGAAGCTGAACAACGACCACAGCTCGCTCAGATTCCCGCACCTCGGCGTCGATTACATGATCCACCACCTCCTCTCGCACTCCGATACCGCCGACTGGCTGAAGGTGAATCAGTTCTTCATTGAGCAGCTCGCCTACATTGCCACCAAGCTCGATGCGATCCAGGAAGGTAGTCGCACCGCGCTCGATAACTCGATGATCCTCTACTGCTCGAGCATGCTCACCGGCAACCACGACGCCAACCAGCTGCCGGTCGTGCTGCTTGGTGGAGCGGGAGGACGCATCAAGGGGGGACGCGTGCTCGACTACCTCGACAAGCCGAACCGCAAGATGTGCAGCCTCTACCTGTCGATGCTCGACAAGGTCGGCGTCCATCTCGATTCGTTCGGCGACTCGCGAGAGATGCTGGCGGACGTCTGAGTCGTTGGCCCGGCGCAATCTCCCGGGAGCGGTTCCGGCGGAGCCGCTCCTTCCCGGGTGAGTCTTCTGGCCCATCAAAACCGGGTTGCGGAACGGTGTAACCTCGGGCAAGATGGATTTGTTCACCATCTCGAACATCAGCAGTCTCACCTAAAGACAAGCCATGGCAGCGACCGAGTCCGCGAACAAGAGTGACGCGCTCGCGAGTCTGCGTATTTCCGGTCGGGATGAACCTCAGCCTCCGTCTCTGGCGGGAAAGCTGCTCAAGTGGTTCGTTGTGCTTACCGTACTGCTGGCAGTCGGCGGCGGCGGAGTTTACTTCGCTAAGGAACGGGGATACCTGAGCGCAACGTCCGAATGGGTCCCCGACGCAATCCGCTCGAAGCCCGAAGTGCGCGTTGCGAAAGTGTCCGTCGAACAGGGACGAGCCGCAAATGCTGTGGTCGTGGCCACCGGCTATCTGGAATCGCGCCGCCAGGCGATGATCGGCGCACGGGCGGCCGGCCGCATCGACGTCGTGAACGTCGAGGAGGGGAGCAAGGTCACCAAGGGTGAGACGCTCGCAGTTCTGGAACATCGCGATGTCGACGCCGCCCTTGCCGCATCCAAGGCGACGCTCGAGCGTTCCAAAGCGGAACTCGCGGAGCTGGAAGTCGAAATTGAACGGACGCACAACGACTTCAAGCGCGCGGAAAAACTGTGGAAGAGCAAGACGATCTCCGAAGGGGAGTACGACACGGCCCGCTTTGCCTACAACGCGGCGCTCGCCCGCCGCGATTCGCAGAAGGCCTCGGTCACGCTCGCGGAGGCGAAAGTTGTTGAAACGGAAGAAATGCGCGAGAACATGATCATCCGCGCACCGTTCAACGGAACAGTCATCTCAAAGGATGCGGAAGTCGGCGAATCAATTCTTCCCGGTGGAATGGGTGAAGCGTCCGGACGGGGCTCGGTCGTAACGATCGCCGACCTCGAGCATCTGGAAGTCGATTGCGACGTGAAGGAAGACTACATCAACCGCGTCCGGGCGGAATCGCCCGTTGAAGTCGCCGTCGATGCCGTTCCGAACTTCCGCTACCAGGGGCGCGTCCGCGAGAGTATTCCGATGGGAGACCGCGCGCGGGCG
>JBFWWA010000468.1:0-4500 GCA_050246455.1 Planctomycetaceae bacterium | reverse complement strand
TCTCAATCTCGGCTTCGAGGGTATCGCCGGCCTTCAGAAACTTCCCTTTGGCCGAACCGACGCCCGACGGAGTGCCGGTCGAAATCACCTCACCCGGCTCGAGCGTCACGAAGCTCGAGATGAACGAGACGATGGCTGCGACGGGGAAGACCATTTCCGCGGTCGATGCATCCTGCTCGATCGAACCATTGACGCGCAACTGCATGTGAAGCGATTGCGGATCGGGGAGTTCGTCGGCGGGGAGAACGCAGGGCCCCATCGGGCAGAAGGTGTCGTGCCATTTGCCGTGCAGCCAATCGAAGAAGGAATCCTTCTCTCGGGCGGCGCGCGTCGGGTTCGGCTTGAACTTCCGATCGGAAATATCATTCACAATTGTGTAGCCGGCGACATAGCTGAGCGCATCCTGCTCGGAGACGCCGTAGCAGCTCTTGCTGATAATCACCGCCAGTTCGAGTTCCCAGTCGATGTGGTTCGGCGAGACCTTCGGGATCCTCACCGGCGCGCCGGGGTCGGTCAGAGTCGTGAGCGGCGGCTTCATGAAGACATACGGGAAAGTGCGCGCCCGCTCTTCGGCTTTTCCGCCTCCTTCCTCAATATGCTTCGAGTAGTTTCCTGCCAGGAGCAAAAGCTTGCTGGGCGCGGGGACGGGGACCTTCAACCGAACGTTGGCCGTCGGCACCTGGAGCTTCGCACGTTCGCCCTTGTCGAGCGTGTTCCAATGTTCCTGAATGGCGAGGCTCGCGCGGCGTTCCGCGCCGCCGGTGAGAAACGGCAGGAGCGAATCGGTCTCGGGAATCGTCACCTTTGCGAGCCGAGCGGCGGATTCGAGCGGAACAATCGCCTCTTCCGAATAGAAACCGACGCGGTTCGTCCCCGCATCCTCAAATCGACACAGTCGCATTGTTGCGGCCCTCAGATATCACGGTGCATTGACGGACGTACCCGTTTCGAGAACAGCGCCCCGTCCGTTCGGCTTGGAAAGATCGACAGTATATCAACAGCGGTGACGTCTCTCGACAATCCCTCCCGGAGTGCGGAAAAGAACGGAGTTTCCCGCCCTCTGACCCGTGGACGCCCGGGGCGCTTGCTAGGCAAATCTCGCCGTTTTGGGTAAGTTGAACGCGCAGTTCCGGACAAGGAAACGCAACGTGCCGCCGCTCGAAAACGCCCGCGCTGACGTCATTCGAAGTGAAAGGAATAGACAATGGACCAGGATGAAATCCTGATGGACGCCGAAGAGCGCATGGAGAAGGCGGCGCTCAATCTGAAGAATCAACTGCAGGGTCTCCGCACCGGACGCGCCACGGCCGGGCTGGTCGATTCGATCAAGGTCGAATACTACGGCTCGCTGACCCCGCTCAAGCAGGTCGCGAACATCAGCGTTCCCGAGCCGCAGCAGATCGTCATCCGTCCCTTCGATGCGTCGGTTCTCAGCAACATCGCGAAGGCGATTCAGGCGAGCGACGTCGGCCTCTCTCCGAACTCGGACGGGCGCCTGATCCGCCTGAACATTCCCCCCCTCTCGACGGAGCGGCGCAAGCAGCTCGTCTCGCGCGTGAAAGAACTCGCGGAAGAGGCGCGCATTTCGATCCGCAACATCCGCCGCGACGCGAACAAGCACGCCGAGCAGGGTGAGAAAGACAAGGTTCTCACGGAAGACCTGCTGACGCAGACGAAGGATCAGGTGCAGGAGTTGACCAAGAAGTACGAAGGAAAGGTCAACGAAATGGCGAGCACCAAAGAAACAGAGATTATGGACGAGTAGCTGCGGTTGGTGTCGCAGTCGTTGCTCAAGAACTTGGGGTGGCCCCGGTTGCTCGTCAGAGGCCGTCCGGGATTTCGAATCAGTTTCCACGGAGATTCCGGGGCACACTTCGTTTTTCCCCGGCCACCCGACATTGCTCAACGACTTGGGTGGCCCCGGTTGCTCGTCAACCGGGACGGGCGCAGCCCGCAAGAGGTCCGTTTCTTCCGGTGCTACAGGTATCACACTGCTCCCTCTTGTGACTTCGTCACACCGGATAAACAGCAACCGCTGCCACCCAACGATCGTCCAATGTTCATTTCTCATCCGCCGTGATCGGGGATGAACCGATGTTGGAAACCAGGCCGTACACGACCGTGGAGCGCGGCTGGCTCTCACTTCTCGCCGTTTCGACTCTGGTCTTCTCCTGGCTGGGAATGCAGGTGGGGCATGAGCTCGGTCATGTGCTTCATGCGAAGTGGAGCGGCGGGACCGTGGTGCGCGTGGTGCTCCATCCGCTCGAAATCTCGCGAACCGATGTGCATCCCAATCCGCATCCGCAGTTCGTCGCGTGGGGCGGACCAGTCTGGGGATGTCTGATTCCTCTGGCCGGCGGGCTCCTGCTATTCGCGCTCGGCTTGAACTCTGCACACTTCGGCCGGTTCTTCGCCGGGTTCTGCTTCCTCGCAAACGGTGCGTACATTGGAGCGGGGGTCTTCCTCCCGGTCGGCGATGCGGAGGACCTGCTGCGTCACGGCGCGCCGGTCTGGTCGCTCGGGGCTTTCGGGATCATTGCTCTGCTTGCCGCGGCTTATTCATTCAACGGCTGGAGTTTTTGGAATCTGTTTCGGCAGAAGTCCTCCGGGCATGGAGACCTCGCCACGCGGAGGGGCGCATTGACGATGACGGCACTTGCTGCCATTGTGATCGTGCTCGAACTCGCCTTCTATCAGACCACGCCATGACGACCTCGCTTCCGAAATATGACGCGGCCCGCTCGTACGACTGGAACTTCGACCATGCGCCCGAAGTCGCGAAGATCGATGTTCCGGCCGTGAGCGGTTCATGGACATTCTGCGGACTTCCCGTGGAATCGCCCCTCGGCGTCCCCGCCGGGCCGCTCCTCAACGGCCAGTGGATCCTTTATTACGCGTCTCTCGGATTCGACGTACTGACGTACAAAACCGTTCGCAGCTCGGCCCGCGAATGCTTTCCGTTGCCGAATCTGCTTCCGGTCGAAACCGGGCCACTTGCTGAATCGCGCACCGAACTTCCGGTATCGAATACGATGCAGGGAAGCTGGGCGGTGTCGTTCGGTATGCCGTCGAAATCCCCCGAATGGTGGCGGCGCGATATCGAAGCCACGCGGGCTGCGCTGCCGCGCGGGAAAGTCCTCTCCGTCTCCGTCGTCAGCACAGTGCAGCCCGACTGGTCACTCGATCAACTGGCGGACGACTATGCAAAATGTGCGCGGTGGGCGCTCGAGAGCGGCGCTGACTGTATTGAAACGAACTTCTCCTGCCCGAACGTTTCGACCTGCGACGGGCAGCTCTATCAGAATCCGGAATCGGCGCGCGTCGTCGCCGAGCGCGTGCGCGAAGCAACAGGCCGCGTCCCTTACATCATCAAGATCGGACACTTGACCGACCGGGAGGAAGCGGGCCGATTGCTCGATTCCGTCGCGCCGTTTGCGACGGCACTCGCGATGACCAACAGCGTCGCCGCGCGAGTGCGAGGGAGCGATGGGGAGCTCTACTTCGACGGCCAGCCGCGCGGTATCTGCGGGGAGGCGACGCGCGAGGCGTCGATTGCTCAGACGCGGATGTTCGCGGAGCTCATCGCCGCTCGCGGACTTTCCACGAAGCTCGTCGGCGTGGGTGGCGTGCGCACCGCAGCCGATGTTCGCGAGTATCTGGCTGCCGGCGCGGAGTCGGTTCAGATCGCGACGGCCGCAATGATCGATCCGCTGGTTGCCGTGCGAATTCGCGACGAGTTCTGAAGGCTGTTACAACCCGTATTGCTGCCCGCCCGATTTCGGACGTTTGTTCAGCCGGTTGTGGCAGTGCAATCCTTCGAGGATGAACTCCGCGACACTCGCCTGCAGAGCTGTCTGGTGCGAACCGCCGGCGAGGCCCGGTTCGAGGTCGCCGGCAATCTTCTCGACCTGATTCCGCAACTCGCGGACTTTGTCGATCCGCACGAGGACTTCCGACGAGTTCACTCCGTCGCCGACTTCGAGCGTGTTGCCCCCCTCGAAAAATTCAATGACGTTGCGGAACTGCTTCGGCTGGAAATGCTGATCGAAGACGACCTTCACCGCCTCGCCCAGAATCCGCGCGAAGAGCTTGTCTTCTTCGCCGGTTTCTTCGGTCATGTTGAGTTCCATTTTCCCACGGGCGCTTGCCGCCAGGAACATGAGATCGCTGATGCGCGCAACCGGCGCGGGTTCCTGGAGCAGAATCGAACGCCGTTCGGCATTCGAGATCATGTTCTCATAGTTCGCGATCGACATGCGGACGCTGACGCCCGAAGCCTGGTTCACGTGAGGACTGGTGCGTGCGAGTCGGGATGTCTCTTCGACGATTTCCTGCATGAACTTCGGGACGGCGACCGAAACTCCCCCGTCCCGCTCGGTCCACGCATTTTCCTCGGTGATGCGCATGCCGGTTTCGCGCGTGAGGGGGTAATGCGTGCGGATGACGGAGCCGATGCGGTCCTTAAGCGGCGTAACGATCCGGCCGCGGTTCGTGTAGTCT
>JBFWWA010000467.1:0-4522 GCA_050246455.1 Planctomycetaceae bacterium | reverse complement strand
ATCGCCGCCTTGCCGAGTTGCAGTTCGCGGATCTGATGAACGACGAAGTCGACAACGCGCAACAATCGATGCCGACCGCCGCGGCGGGAGGGACGGCATGAGCATTTCGTCAGCGCGAGTTCGCACCATTACGCAACTCTCGAAGAAGGAAGAGCGCGAAGCCGACAAGAGGCCGCTCGACCCGAGGTTGATCGCACGCCTCTGGAAGTTCACCGAGCCGTACGCTCACAAACGCAACTGGCTTGTGGCGCTGGTTATTATGCGTTCCATTCAGCTTCCGATGCTGACGTGGGTCATTGCGGCGGTCATCAACGGGCCGATTCAGGCCGGAAGTCTTACCGGCATTGCCTGGGGAGTTCTAGGATTCACGCTTCTGGCGCTCTCGACGCAGTTCGTGATGCACTTCCGGCAGCGGCTTGCGCTCGAGCTCGGCGAGTCGGTCGTGTTCGATCTCCGCAATGCGATGTTCGCCCATCTGCAGAGAATGCCGATGAGCTTTTTCCATCGGACGAAGGTCGGCCGCATTATCAGCCGCATGACGTCCGATATCGAAGACGTCCGCGTCGGCGTGCAGGAAGTTCTGTTCGTCGGCCTGGTGCAGCTGGGGCAGATGCTCGTCGCCGCGGCGTTCATGCTCTGGTACGACTGGACGCTCTTCCTGATCGTCCTTCTGCTCGTGCCGTTTCTGTGGGGTATCAATCATTACTTTCACCGCAAGCTGAGCGACGCGCTGCGCGCGATGCGGGATTCGTACAGCCGCGTGACGGCCACGCTGGCGGAGTCGGTCCTCGGCATTCGAGTCACGCAGGGTTTTGTCCGGCAGGACGAGAACGCACGCATCTTCCGCGAACTGGCGGATGACCATTCGACCTACAACTTCCAGGTGCTCCGGACGCACGGCCTGTTCCTGCCGCTGCTCGATCTCAACAACCAGTTCTTCATCGCAACGCTGCTGCTTGTCGGCGGCTACCGGATGCTGGAAGGAAGCCACGGCACGGATGTCGGCGCGCTCGTCGGGTTCTTCTTCATGGCGAACATGTTCTTCGCACCGGTGACGAACCTCGGCACGCAGTACAACCAGGCAATGACGGCGATGGCGGGAGCGGAGCGGCTCTTCAAGCTTCTCGACACTGCTCCCGAGTGGAGCGATTCCCCGGATGCGAAGCCCGTGCCGCGGCTGGAAGGACGCGTCGAGTTCGCGCATGTCACCTTCGGATACGATCCCGCACGGCCGGTGCTGTTCGACATCAACTTCACGGCCGAGCCGGGTCAGACGGTTGCACTCGTCGGCCACACCGGAAGCGGCAAGAGCTCGATCATCAATCTGATTGCGAAATTCTACCTGCCGCAGGAAGGTCGCGTTCTTCTTGACGGGCACGAAGTCCGCGACATCACGGCGGATTCCCTGCATCGGCAGCTCGGCATCGTGATTCAGCAGAACTTTCTGTTTTCGGGAACCGTCGCCGCGAACATCCGGGTCGGCAAGCCCGATGCGACGAATGACGAGATCAAAGGGGCACTCGCGAAGCTCGACTGCCTGGATTTGATCGATGCGTTGCCGGACGGGCTCGAGACGGAGGTCGGGGAGCGGGGGGCGAGCCTTTCACTGGGGCAGCGGCAGCTCGTCTGTTTTGCGCGGGCCATGCTCGCCGATCCGCGGATTCTGATTCTCGACGAAGCAACGAGCAGCATCGACGTGATGACGGAATACCGGATCCAGAAGGCGCTCGCGAAGCTGCTCGAAGGGCGGACCGGTTTTGTTGTGGCGCACCGTTTGAGCACGATCCGGCATGCTGATCTGGTCCTGGTTCTCGACCATGGACGCATTGTGGAACGGGGGACGCACGAAGAGCTCCTGGGCGTCGGCGGCGTCTATGCCCAGCTTTACCGCCGTTTCACCCGCTCGACATCGCCGCGACACTGAAATTTCGCGGCCGAATCGCTCGGTTTTGGCCACTACTTCCCCCCCGCCCTAGCTGTTAAGCTGGAGATCGCGCCGCAGCCGCGCGCTGTTTCGAGTCACCTGCAAGGCATGCATCACGATGATTTCGCTCCGCGTTCAATTACTCTCGCTCTGTCTTCTCGCCCTTGTGGCCACACCAGTTTGCGCCCAGGAAGTCGAGCTTCCGCACGGCCAGGATACCCCTCCGGGCCCTGCGCTCTCGCCGGCCGAAGCGATCGCGAAGATGAAAGTGCCGGATGGGTTCGCCGTTGAGCTCGTCGCCAGTGAGCCCGACATCGTGAACCCGGTCGCGATGACGTTCGACGAGCGCGGCCGCATCTGGGTCACCGAAAGTTTCGAGTATCCGCGCATGTCGGCCGGGCTGGGCAAAGACCGCGTGAAGGTTCTTGAAGACACCGACGGCGACGGCAAGGCGGACAAGGTCACCGTCTTCGCGGAAGGATTCAATATTCCTTCGGGGATTGCGGTCGGCCACGGCGGCGTCTGGCTCGCGAACTCCCCCGATATTCTGTTTCTGCAGGACACCGACGGCGACGGCAAGGCAGACAGGTCCGAAGTGGTTGTCACCGGATTCGGAAGGGACGACACGCATGAGTTGCCGAACTCGCTGACGTGGGGACCAGATGGCTGGCTGTACGGGCTCAACGGCGTCTTCAACAAAAGCGTCGTGAAGCAGAACGGCAAAGAGTTCCGATTCACCTGCGCGCTGTTCCGCATTCACCCGAAGACGCGCGAGTTTCAGTTGTTCGCGGAAGGAACCAGCAATCCGTGGGGTGTCGCCTGGGACAACGAAGGGAGCGCCTTTCTGAGTGCCTGCGTCATCGATCACCTCTGGCATCTTGTCGAAACGGGCTATTACCACCGGCAAGGGGGGCCGTATCCGCCGCACACCTGGAAGATTGAATCGATCGTCACGCACAAACATCAGAAGGCGGCGTACTGCGGCATTCACTATCTCGACAGCGACGCGTACCCTGCCGACTACAAGCAACGGCTTTTCATGGGGAACATCCACGGCAACTGCGTGAATGTCGATACGATCTCGCGCAACGGCGCGACCTACAAAGGAGAAGGAAAGCCCGACTTCCTCTCCGCGAACGATCCGTGGTTCATGCCGGTGGTGCAGAAGACCGGTCCCGATGGTTCGCTGTATGTTCTCGACTGGTACGACCGGTATCACTGCTATCAGGACGCGGTCCGCGATGCGCCGGGGATCGATCGTCTCAAAGGTCGGCTCTACCGCGTTCGTTACAGGGATACGCCGCGCGTCTGGAATTACGATCTTGCCAAAGAGAGCGACGGGCAGTTGATTGCCCGACTGAGAACGGCTCCGAACGATTACTTCCGCCAGACGATTCAGCGCGTCCTGACCGAACGGGCGAATCCGGAGTCGCGCGCGGCGCTCGAGCAACTTGCTCTCGACGATTCGGCCCCGCAGCAGTCGCGACGGCACGCCCTCTGGACCCTCATCGGCTTAGCTCCACTCGACGAGGCTTTCCACCAGAGACTGCTCGCACACAAGGATTCGTTCTGGCGTGCGTGGGGAGTGCGCGCGGCGGGGAATATGGGAAGGGTCAGCGACGAGATTCGCAAACAGGTGGCCGCCGCCGCCCATGACGATTCGCCCGATGTGAAACTGCAGGTTGCAATTGCATCTCGAAAAATCAACGGACTCGACCCGATCCCCATTCTCACGGAAGTCCTGGCTTCCTGCGGAAACGATCCACTCATTCCGCACATTGTCTGGAACAATCTGCATCCGCTCCTTGAAGCGCGAAGCAATGACTTCGTTGAAACATTCCGCAAGCTCGATCCGAAGCAGTCGGCGAATGTTGCGGCACTCGTTCCGAGAATCATCGAACGGCTGCTCGGTCGAGAACGGTTCGATGCCGCCCCGATCGCGGCACTGATCGCGCGGCTGAACGAGAGCCGGGACTTCCCTACCGACGCGGCGCGTGGGGCGCTCAATGCGCTCGCAACGCGCGTCCAGACGCGCGAGCTTGCCGGCGACAAACTGGCCGGTCTTCGCAAGGAGCTCGATTCAACGTTTGCCGGCGTGCTCCAGGGAGAGCCGGAACGGCCGCTGTACTTCGAGACGGCGCTTCTTGCCGCGAGCTGGTCCGACCCCGCCGGGCTGGCGGCGGCGCGCTCGATCGCAGCGTCCGCAAAGTCGCCGGTCGACCGACGTCTGGCCGCGGTGAACGCCCTCATCACCTCCCGGGACGATTCGCTCCTCGCGACCGCTGCAGACATCCTTTCGCAAATGAAAGAGAATCCGGTCGATTTCCGCGCGAACGTGATTGCGGCCCTCGGAAAGTTCGATTCTCCCGCGGTGGCCGATCTTGTTCTCGCAAGATACGAGAAGCTCGAACCGGAACTGCAGCCGCGCGCGATTGAGCTCCTGACGCAGCGCGTCAGCTGGAGCAAGTCGTTGCTCACGGCCATTGCGGAGAAGAAAGTTCCGTCGACCGCGCTCAACTTGTCGCAGATTAGGCGGCTGCTCGCTTACGGGGACGACGAGCTCGTTGCGGCCGTCAATGCCAAGTGGGGCAAGGTTCG
>JBFWWA010000466.1:0-4526 GCA_050246455.1 Planctomycetaceae bacterium | reverse complement strand
GTTCGCTTTTCTCCGACCGGCGACCATTTAGCAACGGCTTGCAGAGACAACGTGGTTCGTGTCTGGAACTGCAAAACGGGTGCAATGGATTTCCAGCTTGACCACTCGGACAGAGTTTCCGGTGTGCGCTTTTCGCCGAGCGGGAAGTTACTCGCGACTGCCGGCTTCGATGGAAATGCTCTGCTCTGGGAATGGGGACAAGGTGCTCCCCCACGGTTATTGAAATCATTGTCTCACCCCGCGTCCTTATCAGATCTCGACTTTCATCCGACTGAGGATCTGCTGTTGACCATCTGTGTGGACAAAGTCCTGCGCGTGTGGGATTGCACGACCTTCGAAGTGACAGGCAGCTTCTACGGGCACAAAAGACAAGTTCATGTCGCGAAATTCAGTCCGGATGGCGAACGAGTTCTGAGCCTTGGTAACGACGGTGCGATGAAGATCTGGGAAGCGCGAACCGGAACAGAACACGCCCTCGCATTCGATCTCGGCTCGAAGATACTCGATTCGGATTTTGGTCACGATGGGCGGCTGATCGCTTGCGCAGGAAGTGATCGCACTGTGCGAGTCTGGGACTCGCACACGGGGGAACCGGTATCCCCGCCATTGTCGCTGCCGGAAGAAGTATTCCGCTGCTTCCTGCCTTCAGATTCCCGCCAAATTGTGGCAGTGACCACGAAAGGTTCGCTTTTCACCTATCCGCTGTTTCACGCGGATGATGACATCTATAACCCGGAACTCGAGGCGCAACTCTTCACGGCGCATCGAGTCGCGAAGGGGGGAGGTGCCGTCGCCATCGACCCGGGCGAGTACAGAACGCTCGCGAACGCATCCAAGACGAGAATCAGGTTTCCGCAGCTCGTTTTTCCATAGAAATCAACCAATTCCGGCGAATCGGGGGTGATAGTCTGAAATCGATTGACGCCCCGCTTCTGGATGATCGACACAGAAATCTCCCCGCAGTCCTGCCCGATCGGAATTTCGTTGATTCTGTCTTCAAGCTCGCTGATACTCGTAGACAGGCACCCCTCAATGCGGATGAATCCGCACCGCTGTGTGCCTGCATATCGCATCTCTCTTCATCGGAATGACGTCTGGGTCTGATCGACCGACTTGATCGACATCTGCCTTAAACCTGGAGCAGCATCATGGAACGCCGAAACTTCTTGAAGACCGGTCTCGCCGTCGGTGCAATCCAGCAGGTCATGAGTGTCGCGAGCGGCAGTCAAGTGCAGACTGCCGACGCGTTAAGTACCCCAAGCGGAGCTTGGAAGCCCATTCTGGCGACCGATGCATATAAAGACGTTCGAAAATTTGCCATCCGGCTGCTGACGCAGTCTCATTTGAAATATCTGGGACTGTCGGATGAACTTGGCGATGAGGATCTCCCTACCAAGCAGCAGGGACTGAAGAAACGCCTGGATGCCAAATTTAAAGACACCGCGGTCAACAAGCTAGAGATGTTCGGATTCTTCCTGGGAGGTGCTGACAGCGACAAGAAGAATCTGATCATTCTCCTGGCGATTCGATGGATGAAGTATGACGGAAGCAAGAAAGATCCACGTCTGAAGATGATTGCACTGAACCCGAAGTATTTTCCGCACACGCCCGGCGCACTTTTGAAATGGGCGGCTGGCGAGATCGATAACAAACTTAAGGACGCCGCGTCCGGAAAGGTGGTCAAACTCGTAATCCCTCCGGATGTCCATTCGAAGCAGTTGCGGCAACTGATCCAACGTGCGCGGGAGGTATTCAATAACGGTGATGACGAGGATCGATTGACGGAGATTCAGCGTCCGGACGGTTCGACGCTTTGGAAGATTAAGCCCTGAGTTGCAGCGTGTGAAACGAGCTGAAACGGGCAGGCATCAATAAAGGGTGAAGCATGGCCGGATATTTCGAGGTGAAGTTTATTGAGGAAGTTGAAGGCGATGAGAAGGTCGCGCCGTCGACTCCAAAAACACCAGGAAGCGCATCGCTTCGGATCAGGTCGGTCGACCAATACAAAGGCAATCTGCGAATCGACTTTACACTGACCGGGATCACGGGAGGTTCAGTCACTCCACCGTATGGATACACATTTCTCGATGAAGATGAGGTCGTCAATTGCGACATCGTAGTCAGTGGAAACACAGGCACGGGAACTTTGGAAGTCATCGCTTTTGACGGCGAAGACACAGATACAGACAGCACTACAGTCCAAGTGCCCTGATTTGTTATCAAGTGCCAGATTCTCATGCGAACAATGCTCGAACCGCAATTGCTGCCGCTAACGAACGAGCGTCCCGACGGACAATGGGTCGCACTATCGACGCCTGACCAGCGCCGGCGCTTTGCGCAGATCATGCAATTCATGGACGATCGGTACAAAGGTCTGGAACTGGGACTGGACACCTGGTTGAATGGCCTCGCCGCCGCAGGCCAGCAGGTCGAGATCTTCGGTTGGGGAACCTCCCCGCAATTTCCCGGTGACATCGTTCAGGTCATTGCGCTCTCAAGCCGGCGGGCCGACGACGGGACACGCACGCAGCCGAGAATCCGCATGTTGGGTGTGGCGCCTGAGTTGAAATCTTCATGCTCGCTTGACGACGCAGAGATCAAAGTCTGGCTGCATCGCTATCTGCGATTGCTGCAGAATATGCTTGGTTGTCCGACCGAGTTTTCCGCAATGCGTCCGAAGATGATGTCATTTAAGCCAATGGAGCGCCTACACGATTTGGTGCGACTGGGAACCACGTACGACACGTTAGTCGGCGAACGGATCGTGAGCTATGCGGCGACGGTCGTGACCGAGCGAGATCACGGCGAGACACTCTTCTGGCGGATTCAAATGACGGAACAAGAGAATTGAATCACGGAAAGTCACGGCATGCCAATGTTGGCCAACTTCCCGTCGTCGTACTCGATTGAGTGAGGGGAGATCTACAGACGTCCGGAACCTTGGAGCCCTTACCGAATTCCATTTCCGCTCGACGCCGCTTCACAATCACCTGATTCACCGTGTGACGCTTTTGGTCCAGGTCCGTCTCAGGCCTCAATTTGGCTGCGATTCTTTCACGTCGGCTGATCCCGTTCAACGGGGAAGGCTCGCTATGGGCGTTGATGCAGCACGTCCACTCTGAGATTGCACCTTCGATCGGAGTGGAGGATTGTCGCCGCGAAGCCTGCAACAGAATACGAAACGGAAGCGAAAAAGTAGTGGGTTGGAACACCCCACCCGTCCCAACGGAAGCGAGGTTGCAAAGGTTTGTCTCTCTATCTCAAGGTTTTCTCAGACAATGGCTGAAAGTAATCGACGAAGTTAAAGCCGAAGAATCGCAGGAGAGAATTCCTCCCGCGTGCAGGGGTCGCCAAATTCCTGCCGAGTCGTTGTTGAGGCAGAAGTGAAACAGGAGAGCGGCGTGACGCCAATCCTATTGGTCTTTGTTTCCACTGTTCTTGGGGCTGATCCGCTCGGAGCCGGTGACCACACTCGTTCGTTGACCGTCGATGGGCATGAACGCAGTTACTTCATCCACATTCCGCCAAAATACGATTCGAGCAAGCCGACCCCGGTCGTTCTGATTCTTCACGGTGCTGGAACCAATGACCGAATCACTGTGCACTTTACCGGAATGAACTCCAAATCCGATGAAGCGGGATTCGTCGCTGCTTATCCCAACGGTACGGGCACGGGACCGTTCCTCACATGGAATGCGGGTGGTATGACCGGGAAGTGGGCGGAAGGTCGTCCGGACGATGTAAAGTTCGTTGCCCGATTGCTTGAAGACCTTGCCACTGTGGTCAATGTCGATTCCAGGCGAGTCTACGCCACAGGGATGTCGAATGGTGGCATGATGTGCTATCGATTGGCCGCAGAACTGTCGGAGCGGATCGCCGCCATTGCTCCAGTGGCAGGAACGATGGCAATCGCTGAAGCGAAGCCAAAACGTCCAGTGCCGGTCCTACACTTCCACGGTACTGCGGATACGTTTGTCTCCTTCGAAGGACCGAATCGTCGTGCTCCGAGGTTCATGACGTTGAAATCGGTTGATGAAACCGTCCGCTGCTGGTGTGAGATCAACGGCTGCCCAGAAACACCCACCGTCTCAGAACTCCCAAACAAGGCCGACGATGGGATGACAGTGAAGCGGAAGAGTTTTGGGCCGGGCAAGAATGATGTTGAGGTCGTGCTGTTCGAGATCGATGGGGGCGGGCACACGTGGCCGGGTCAAAAGCCGGTTGTCGGTTTCATTGGCAGATCGACGCTCGACATCTCGGCGAACGACTTGATCTGGGAGTTCTTTCAAAAGCATCCGATGAAGTGAGCCAATCATGACCCGAGTGTTTCTGGCAATCGTCGGTGTCGCCTACATTACTTTGGCGGCTTGGTGCTCAATTGCTCCCAAACACACCTCGCAATCCGTCGGCTTCAGCCTCACCCCCGGTTCCGGTCAGTCCGAGTTCCTCTTCGTTTATGTTGGTCGGGAACTTGCCCTCGGGCTCATTTTTCTTTGGCCCCTTTGGGGACCGCTG
Organism: Planctomycetaceae bacterium; assembly: GCA_050246455.1. Taxonomy (GTDB): domain Bacteria; phylum Planctomycetota; class Planctomycetia; order Planctomycetales; family Planctomycetaceae; genus CAZVJA01. Next base: position 11 of record JBFWWA010000466.1, on the reverse strand, counting down.
GAGTTCGTGTT
>JBFWWA010000465.1:0-4528 GCA_050246455.1 Planctomycetaceae bacterium | reverse complement strand
GGATGTCGTCGATCGGCTCACCCTTGTTCTTCGCTTCCGACGCGTGCAGATCCGTTTCGGGGGTCGTGACGCCTTCCGTCGGTTCCGCCGCACGAACCCGCTGGCTGAACTGGCCGTGGCCGTTGGCCGGTCCCAGCCAGAGCGCCGAGGTGCAGAATGCGATCGCCGCAAAACGCCGACAGGCGCTGCAGTGAGCTGTAGCGCCGCTTTGAGCGTTTGCGAGGCGTTGTCGTCTCATAGTTGCAGTCCGTTGCTCGCGCATCATGTGCGAAATCGACGGATCAGAGTCGGTTTGACGGGAGTTCACGATCGCAGTTCAGTCCTGAGACCGGGAACTGATTCGATGGAAAGCCAGCATGGTCCGTCTGCAGAAAGGCAAGTGCCGTTGATGATTGCGGCTGGAATTGCGAATACCTCAGACGGGAGTACAGAATGGCCGCCTCTCGGGGCTGGAGCGGGCCGTCATGGCCAGTCCCGGCCGCCGATTTGGCCGCGAAGAAATACCGCAAAAGCCGAAATCGGGCAAGACGACTTCGGGCGATTTAAGCGGCAAAATCTGCGCGTGCTTTCGCCGAGTTGAGAGTCTGGGGATGGGCCGTCGACCGGGTGTCGGCGCGAGCTAAGGCAGTCCAGTGAGGGTTGATTGAACCGGCGCCGCGTGGCACTGCTGAGCTCGCTCAGCGGTGCTCCTCGCGCGTGCTCGCGGATCGTTGTCGTCAATCGGCAGCGTTCGCGCATTGAGGACCGGAACTGAGATCTCTCGACCGTTCCCCCCTCACCCTGGCCCTCTCCCCCGGCGGGGAGAGGGGAATGAATGGAGTGCTCAAGTTAAGAAAAAGTCCTACAGAATCGACTCGCCGATTGTGCAGATGGCGGCGGTGTCGAGGATCTGGTCATTCGCTTCGAACAGCTTCGCGACCGCGGCTTTGTGGATCTTCATCTTCATCCCGCCGACACCGAGCGCGCCGTAGCAGATCGTTCCGTTGCGGTCCTTCGCCTTGTCGGTTGCTTCAATGCCGCCGATTCCCGCCGGTGGAACGGCGTTGAGATCAACCGCGACCTTGAGCCCTTTGAGTGATTCGCGTTTCGCTGCCGAGAGCAGTTCCACTCCCGCAGCGCCCGCGGCGATGATGACAGAGACTCCCGCGCAGGCGGCGTCGGTTTCTTGCTCGGAACCGGTCGCGACCGCTCGGAGCTTCGCTCCGTCAACATCGCGGCTTACGGCATCGCACACTCCTTGAGCCTTCTCGATCGACCGCGAGGCGACGCGGACGTGCGCTCCCTTCATCGCAAGAATCTGTGCGGCCCGATGTCCGACCGGCCCGGTTCCTCCGAGCACCAGCACCTCTGCTCCGTTGAGATCGACATGCTTCGCGGCCGCAAGGACCGCGGCGGCAGCCGTCGTGTTTGAGCCGTTCGAATCCATCATGACCGAAACGCGGATCGGACCGAAAAAGGTCTTCTGCACTCGCTTGAACAGCTTTTCTCCCGCGGTGACGTCGCTCCCGCCGACGAAGATGGCCGTGTGCTTGAGGTCCGCCGGACCGCGCGTGAACATCGCGCCGTGTACGAGTCCCTCAGCATTCTCAGCGGAGATTCCTCCGTAGCTGAAGAGTTCTTCCACCCCGGCATCAATTGCGACGACGCGATCGAAGGCGCTCGGATGCGGGTCGGTGTCGAGCTGAATCAGGATCCGCTTCATGGTTTTTCGAGACCATCAAAAGAACGAGGACGGGACTCTCGGCCGTTCTGTGCCGCAGCGCGGCGGCCTGGCGAGTGTCCCGCCCCCCTGGAGCGAAGGAAATCGGAGCGGACGCTTACACACCCGCGAACGGATGCTTGGCGGTCCCCTTCTTCGAGATCATTTCAGCGGCGCTCGGCTCGTCTTTCATCGCGCGGGCGATGGAGAGCTTCGTCGCTTCGTAGTTGTACTGGAAGATCTTCTTGTCGTCGTTGGCCTCCCAGTGGATGAAGACGCCGCAGACGATGACGAGCTTGTCGGCCTGATCCTTGGGAATGATTCCCTCTTCGACGCTGTCGGCCACAGCCTTCGCGACCGCGTATTGAGCCGGACCGAACATCTGCACGGCCTGCTTGGCACCTTTGATCGTCACCTTGGTGATGAGGACGGTTGCGGGCTTCACGGCCAGGTTCGGCGTGAGGACGGCCAGCAGGTTGCTGTGGCCTGCGCTCTGATTTGCGAGGGCGTTCGCAAACGCGACGCCGACCGGTCCCTCTTTGTCGCCAATGAGCAGGTCGATATGAGCCACTTCATTGCCGTCGCCAACCAGCGCTTCTCCGATGTGCATCGACATTTCTGATTTTCTCCCAATCGAAATCGTGTACGAGGCGCCTATAATTCACCGCCACGCCCGGGGGACGGAAACGGCAACCCGCCACGTGGCAGCCATGAACGCGGGGGCGAGTCGATCGACTCCTGCGTGCCGGAATTTTCGGCGCCGCCGGATGAGACCTTCCAGGTCTTCTAATGGCTCCTTTAAATAACATGAGGCCCTCGGAAATTCCAGTTTCAACCCCCCGGATTTCCCATGTCGAGCGACCATCCGCCGCTGCTCATTCTGGGCGCAAGCACGCGCGCTGCCGCGCAGTCGGCCGCACGCGCCGGATTTCGTCCCATCTGCGCCGATTGCTTCGCGGATGAAGATCTTCGTGAAGTCGCCGAAGTGCATCAGGTTTCGATCGAGAATTATCCCGAAGGCCTCGTTCCCGTCGCCGATTCCGCCCCCCAGTGTCCGTGGATGTACACGGGAGCGATGGAGAATTACCCCCGGATCGTCACGCAGATCTCCCGCAATCGTCCGTTGTGGGGAAACTCCGCGGAGATTATCGCCCGCAGTCGCGATCCGCTATTCACCTACGAAACGCTCAAAAGCGCCGGCCTCCCCGCCCCGCGTTACCGCTCGAGCGACGATCCCCCGCCCGCCGACGGCCGATGGATGCTCAAGCCCGAACGGAGCGGCGGCGGTCGCGGCATTCGCGTCTGGGACGAGTCTGCGCGCGACTCGCGCACGCTCGACGAACCGCACTGGTTTCAGGAGCGGGCCGAAGGCCTGTCGCTTGCAGCAATCTTCGTCGCGATGCCGGAGCGGACAATTCTCGTCGGAGTGTCTCGCCAGCTCGTCGGCAGCGAGGATGGAAGCGGACCGGCGCACGGATACAGCGGTTCCATTGCACCCTGTCCTCTTGCGGACGAAGTGCACGGCAATGTGGAACGGATGGGAAGTCTGCTCGCGCAGGCGTCCGGACTCCGGGGAATCTTCGGAATTGATTTCCTGCTCGACGACGTCGGTCCCTGGCCGGTCGACCTCAATCCGCGATACACCGCGTCGGTTGAAGTCCTCGAATATGCGTACGATCTTCCCATCATGGCCTGGCATGCTGCGGCCTTCGGCACAGATCCGGCCCGGCAGCGCCGCTGCAAGCCGGGTCCGTTACGCCGATTTGTCGGAAAGTCGGTCCTTTTCGCCCACGCGGATGCTCTGATCCCCCCGCTCGCGAATCTCTTTGAAAATCATCGCCCGCGCGACGGCGCTCACGAAGAATTCACGATTCTGGCCGACCGGCCGGCGGTCGGTGAGAAGATTCACGCGGGCAAGCCGATCTGTTCGGTCATCGTTTCGGGCCGCAGCGAGGCGTGCTGCCGAGAACGGCTCGGGGAGTGCGTTCGCATGGTCCGAAACGCAGTCTGGGGCGACAATCGGGACGTCGAATTCCGGTAAGCGTCCGGAACCGGCGTCGAAGATCAGCCATTGCGGCGTGAAATCGGACGCTTGCCGGGAATTTCCCGGTGCAATCGATCAGACGCGCACTAAACTGGATCTGGTGGCTGGTCGGTCGGGTTCGAGCGCCACCGGAACGTTGGTCTGCGAGTCTTCGAAACGGCCACGTTCTTCTTGAACCAGATTCTTTCCCCCGATAGAATCACTCGCAATTCGTCGAGGAATTCCATGTCCGCTTTTGAATTATTGCGAGGCCATGTCCAAGCCGTCTGACATCCGGATCGTGGAGGCGTCCCTCAAGTTCGAGCCGATTCCTTATCGGATTCCGTTGAAGTTCGGCGGACGCGTGGTCGACAAGTCTCAGCTGATGAGCGTTGAGGTCATCGTCGAGACTCGCTCAGGAAAAGAAGCGACCGGCCTCGGCAGCATGCCGGTCGGGAATGTCTGGGCCTGGCCTTCCGACAAGGTCACTCCCGAACAAACCGAAGAAGTCATCAAGAAGTTCGCGGAAGAGGTCATCGAACTCGCGAACGGCTACCCCGACTACGGCCATCCGGTCGAAGTCAGCTATCAGCTGTCGGGCGAGTATTTCCATCTCGCCAAGACGCTGACGCAGAAACTGAAACTCGCCGAAGAAATTCCGCCTCTCGCGCTGCTCGTTGCCGCCAGTCCGTTCGACGCCGCACTGCACGACGGGTTCGGGCGCGCCCTCGAGATCAACAGTTACGACGGGTTGTCGTCGAAGTTCATGAACGACGATCTGTCGCAGTATCTCGATGCGAGCTTCA
>JBFWWA010000464.1:0-4533 GCA_050246455.1 Planctomycetaceae bacterium | reverse complement strand
CCGGCTCGCAATCCGATTCGGCATCGGACGATGAGGAAAGCAACGACGACGATCGTGTCGACGAAGCGACCGGTTTTGGAGAGTCGCTCGACGAAGAGCCCGTGGAACACGGAGATTCGGAGGAGGGAGCGGAAGGCGAAGAGCAAGGGGGCCGCCGACCTCGCCGCCGTCGTCGTCGGGGGCGACGCTCCGGAAAAGATCGTTCGGAACGACGCGCACCGGCTGCAGCCTCGCCATCCGATGAATTCGATGCGCCGATCGATGAGCCAGCCATCGCAAAAGATTGGGACAGCGATCGCGACGACAGTGGCGACGAACCGGCTCTGAGCGATGACGACGATCTCGACGCCATCCCCTCTTACAAGGATGTGCCGACCTGGGAAGAAGCGATTTCGTATCTGACGAATCCCGGCCAGGCGCATAAAGGTGAAGGGGATTCGCCTTCCGGTGGGGGAGCCCCCTCCGGCAGAGCGCGCGGCGAAGGACATCGCTCGCGACGACGTCGGCGGCGATAGTACGCACAGCGGATTCCTCGCGGTAGAACTGCGCCGAAGTCCGGCTGTTCGCATTCCTCAGTAGCCGGCGGGTTTCCCATGCTTGCGGGGGTCACTTCCCCCGCTGAGCGTTCCCTTTTCACTGCGCGTAACGGCCTGCGCCGCCGACGAGCTTTGCAGGTGCTTGACCGTATGACCGCGGCGCTCGAGTTCCGGTCGAAGCGTTTCCAATTGCGCTTCGTCGACTTCGAGGACATCGGGCAGCCATTGGTGGTGGATTCTCGTGGCCGAGACCGCATCACTCGGCGACATTCCCTGACGCTTCATCCGCAACAGTACCTGCAGTGTGGCGCTGATGATGCGCGGCCCGCCCGATGCACCGAGTGCGTGCACCGCTTTGCCGTCGCGGAGGACGATCGTCGGGCACATGCTCGACAGCGGTTTCTTTCCGGGCGCAATCGAATTCGCTTCTCCCTGCATCAGCCCAAACGCGTTCGCTTTGCCCGGCTCGGCCGCGAAGTCGTCCATCTCATTGTTGAGGACGATGCCGAACTCCGGCACGACGACAAGGCTGCCGTATGCGAGATTGATCGTCTCCGTGCAGGAAACGGCATTCCCGTCGGCATCGATGACCGAAAAGTGCGATGTTCCCGCATCGTCCGGCGCAATTCTGCGGCCGTATTCCGAAGTCGCCAGGGTTCGCTCAGGCTTGATTCGAGCGGCAATCGATTCCGCATGCTTCGCGCCTGTGAGCCGCGCCGTCGGCACGTTTACAAAGTCGGCATCTCCCAGATGGTTGGCCCGGTCCGCGAACGCGAATTTCAGCGTTTCGACGAGAAGATGCTGCGCCGGCGGCGCATCGAATCCCACCGCAGTGAGCGTGTCGGCCGGGTGGAGCTTTTCCCACGCCGCAATAATGTTGAGCGATTCCATGAGCGCAATTCCTCCGCTGGAGGGAGGGGGCATTGCGAGAATCGTGTCGCCGTCGAACTCACCCCGGAGCGGTTCCCGCACAATCGGACGGGTCGATTTCAAATCGTCCGCGGAAACGATTCCGCCCCGCTGCATCGCTGCAATGATCGCATCGGCTACCGGTCCGCGATAGAACGCGTCACTCCCCTGCTCCGCGATCATCTCAAGCAGGCGTGCCTGCGGCGAAACGAACCGATCGCCCGGCTTCCAGGCCGCACCGTTGTTGAGGTACCGCCGATAAAGCGAACCGAAACGTTCCCGCCTCAGCGGATGAGCGGCGAACATCCTGAGCATTGCCGACTGTGCTTCGCGGTCATGTTCGTCGATCGCGAATCCGTCGCGGGCCAGCCGAATTGCCGGTTGCATCACCGTTTGAAGATCGAGTTTCCCGTGCGCCTTCTGAGCGTAGCAGAGCCCGGCGACAGTTCCGGGAACTGCGACCGCGAGCGGGCCGACGCGGCTCGGCTCGTCGGCAGAATCGCGTCCGCGCGCCGGAATGAACATATCGCGCGTCGCCTTTGCCGGCGCGCGTTCGCGGTAATCGATCGCAATTGCTTTCTGAGCGGATGCGTTCCAGATCAGCATGAACCCGCCGCCGCCGATTCCACAGCTCGCCGGGCGCACGACCGACAGTGCGAAGGAAGTCGCCACGGCGGCATCGACGACATTCCCTCCCTTTTGCAGAATCTCAATTCCCGCTTTGCTGGCAAGGGGGTGATCAGCGGCGACAACCGCGTGAGAAAACCGCTCCACGTCGGCCGCGGCCAGCGGTCCCGACCAGCACAGAATCGTGAGAACCAGCAAGCCGGTTTTCCGGACCGACAAGCCCCCCGAACGTCGATTCGCCAAAGAGGCCTGGCGCTGGCTTAAACTCAGTGATTTCACGGACGCTGTTCCTGAAGCCCCGGGTCATTCCGCTCGCGGTTCGGAATCTTCCTGATTATACTGAGTCCTGACGCGAGCGGTGCTGCCAGGGGCTCGCGCCGGTAATGATTTCCCTCCGCCATCCCGACGGCTCGCGCCCATGCAACAACGCGCCGCCGATGACTCGACCGACCCCCGCCGCTTCGTCCGGGAGACTGCTTTGCTGATGCGTGAACGGACCTGTCGACTGGTCACTCTCGGCTGCAAGGTCAACCAGTACGAAACGCAACTGGTCAAAGAGGCCCTCCAGAAAAACGGATACCGCGAAGCGGCGGAAGGAGACGCAGCCGATCTCTGCGTCGTCAACACCTGCACCGTGACATCCAACGGCGATTCGAGGTCGCGGCAAGTCATTCGCCAGCTCGCGAAGCAGAACCCCGGCACCCGTACCGTCGTGATGGGTTGCTACGCGACGCGCGATCCGAACGCGGTAGCCAAACTGCCGGGAGTCTTTGAGGTTGTCGCCGACAAGCGGGAGCTTCCCGACGTCTTCGACCGTCTCGGCATTGTCGATATCCCGCGCGGCATCAGTCACTTTGAAGGCCGAAAACGCGCGTTCGTGAAAGTGCAGGATGGGTGCATCCTGAAATGCAGTTACTGCATCATTCCACAGGTGCGGCCCGGGCTGACGAGCCGGTCCCCCGCAGATATCGAAGAGGAAGTTCGGCGGCTCATCGGCAACGGCTACCAGGAAATTGTTCTGTGCGGAATTCACGTCGGGCACTTCGGCGTCGATACCACGCGCGGCAAATCGGGCCTTGAGCCGTTCCGGTTGTGGCATCTGTTCCGGAAGCTCGATCGAATTCCGGGCAACTGGCGGATGCGGCTTTCCAGCATCGAAGCGGCGGAAATCAATGACGATTTCATTTCCGCGGCGGCCGACTGCGAGCATCTCTGCCCGCAGTTCCACCCGGCATTACAAAGTGGATCGGACACGGTGCTCCGCCGTATGCGCCGCCGATACTACGTCGGCCGGTTTCTCGAAAAGATCGACCGCATGCGCGAGCGGCTCGACAACCCCGCTTTCAGCACCGATCTGATCGTCGGATTTCCGGGAGAGACGGACGCGGAGTTCCAGGAATCGATCGCTGCGTGCCGCGAAGCCGCGTTCATGAAGATTCACATCTTCCCGTTCAGTGCGCGGCGCGGCACACCGGCGGCAAGTTTTCCAGGACAGGTGCAGGCATCGATTATTCGCGAGCGATGCCGACGGCTCGGCGAAGTCGAGAGGGAGCTGGCGCAGAATTACTACAAATCGCTGGAAGGAGAAACGCTCGAAGTCCTCGTCGAGGGACTCTGCGACGACCAGCCAGGCTACTGTCACGGTTCCGACCGAAGATACGTGCCGGTCCGCGTGCCGGGAAGTCGCGACGATTTCGGACGTTTCGTCCCAGCCCGAGGTGAAAGGGCGTATCCGGAACACCTGTTGGCGACGCGCGACGCCGGAAGCGAATGAAAGGGGGAAGAGGCGTGCTTTTGCGTGATTTCGATCCCACTTACATCTCGCTTTACGAGCAGGGAGACGTCGTCGTCGCCGCTTTTGCCGTCGACCAGGTGACGGAAGACGATAACGTCGAACTGCTGGGGCGCGAGCTCTTTACGCTGACCGACCAGCTCGATGTCAAGAAAGTGATCCTCAGCCTCCATAACGTGACGCGCGTGACGAGTTCGGTCCTCGGCAAGCTGATTACATTGCACCGCAAGCTTCACCGCCATTCCGGCCGGCTGATCATCTGCAATCTGAAGGGCGAAGTTGCGGCGGTCATGCACGCCAGCCGCCTCTCGACTTATTTCCAGATCACCGCCGATCTCGACGGCGCGCTCAAGTCGATCGCCTGAATCGGACTCCGCGTGGCATTCTGAAGTCCGAAGCACTAATGTCTATTGAAGACTAAAAGCACGAATCGAGAATCTTTTGACTCTCATTCCGACTTCGTGCTTCCTTCGTTCTTCAGATTTCCATTTCCGGCTGACCGCTCATCGCTTCAGCCTGGCAACGCGCGGAGCAGATTGTGGCGTACCTTGTGGCCCTCGAAGGGATTGATGGTTCCGGCAAAGGAACGCAGGCAAAAAAGCTTTACGATCGGTTCGTTGCCGCGGGAAAGAAAACCTCGCTCATCAGTTTTCCCCGATACGACGATAC
>JBFWWA010000463.1:0-4538 GCA_050246455.1 Planctomycetaceae bacterium | reverse complement strand
CTCGAGTATCAGCAGGCAGGCGTGGAACTCCATGACCCGTTCGTCGACCGAATTCCACGAGGCGAGGATGCACGAAACGGTCAGCAGCGCCGTCAGCACGATCAGAAGCACGCTGATGCCGTCAACTCCCAGATAGAACTCGCACGACATCGTCCGTCCCTCGGCCGAACCTTCGACGGGAATATCGTAGGTCAGCCAGGTGTGCCGCCATTCGAGCGCGGGCTTCACCGGACCGGCGTGCCGTCCCCCGGCCGGGAGCGAGCGATACTGATCGACAAGCACCAGCGACAGAAGCAGCGTTGCCAGGCTCGCGAACAGGCTCACCCAGCGCACGAAGCTCTTGTCGGAAAAACGGAGTACCGCCAGCAGTATGGCTGCACTGAACGGAAGCAGGATCAGAAAGGGAAGCAACACAACACCTGTCTGTCGAATTCGACGGTTACCGCACCATCGCTACGATGAAAAATGCGAGGCCGATCAACATCAATAGCGCATACGACTGAACAAATCCGTTCTGGATCGGTCGCAGGAACCGGCCGATCGCAACCCAGATCAAGCCGACAATATCGACGAGCTTGTCGAGCAGCGATTGATCGAACAGCACGCTCAACTTTGCGAACAGTTCGAGCGGACGGACCAGAATCCCGGCGAAGATCTCGTCGAGGTAAAGGCGATTCTGTGAAAGCTTTCGAAGAGGGTTGGCGGGGGCATCGAGTTGCCGGCCCGGAGCCGTCGCACTCTGATACATCACTTTCGCGAGACCGATGCCGATCACGACGGCCAGGGTGCTCAGCGCCATTACACCCCAATGAAACTCATGACCGTGCGGCGGCGTGAGGCCGGGAGTGTTGCCCAGGTAGCGTGCATAGATGCCGGTCGGGCCGAGAATCAGTCCGATTCCCGCCGCGAAGATCGAGAGGACGATCAGCGGCCGGGCCATCACCGGCGGCGATTCGTGCGGATGATGTCCCGCTTCTTCGGGGAACCGCTCGGCACCGTGGAAAGTGAGATAGTACGCGCGGAACGTGTAGAACGCCGTCATGACCGCGGTCATGAGCGCGACGCCGTAAAGAATGAGGAAGACCGTTTTGTAAGGACCTTCGTGCGAGCCGTGCGCCAGGACCGCAAGGATATCGTCCTTGCTCCAGAAACCGGAGAGGAGCGGCACGCCCGCGAGAGCGGCCGAGCCGATGAGGAATGTTTTGTGCGTGACCGGCATCACATGCGCTAGCCCGCTGAAGCGGCGCATGTCGATGACGTCTCCCATCGAGTGCATCACGCTTCCCGCCCCGAGGAACAGGAGCGCCTTGAAGAAGGCGTGCGTGAAGAGATGGAACATTGCCGCCGTTACCGCGGCCGTGGCGAACTCCGGTCCGACCGCCGCAGCGCCGAGCGCCATGAACATGTAGCCCAGCTGGCTGACGGTCGAGTAGGCGAGGACGCGTTTCAGATCGGTCTGTGTCAGACCGATAATTGCGGCGATGAGCGCCGTGATGCCGCCGATGATCCCGATGACAACCTGCGCCTGCGGTGCAAGGACGAACAGGGGCGTGCAGCGTGCGACCATGTAGACGCCGGCCGTTACCATCGTGGCGGCGTGAATGAGTGCGCTGACAGGTGTCGGGCCTTCCATCGCGTCGGGAAGCCAGACATGCAGCGGGAACTGCGCCGATTTGCCCATCGCGCCGACGAACAGCAAGAGGCAGATGAGCGTGATGCGGTCGGGATTGGTCGCGGCGATTGTCTTTAATGCGTGTGCGTCACCCAGGACGCCGCTGAAAGTCAAAGTCCCGAACGTCTTCCAGATGAGGAAGATACCCATCAGGAATCCGAAGTCGCCGATGCGGTTGACGACGAACGCTTTCCGTGCGGCCGCCGCGGCGCTCGGCTTACGGTACCAGAAGCCGATCAGCAGGTAGCTGCACAGGCCGACCGCTTCCCAGAATACGAACAGAAGCAGGAAGTTGCCGGCGAGAACCAGCATGCACATCGAAAAGACGAAGAGAGAAAACGCCGCAAAGAACCTCGGATATCCGGGGTCGCCGTGCATGTAACCCGATGCATAGATGGCAACAAGCAGGCTGACGAGCGTGACGGTGCAGAGCATGAGCGCCGTCATCGCGTCGAACCGGAGGTCGACGCGGATGTTCTCGATACTGCCGACCTGGCCGATCCACTGGTATCCGGTGGCGATGCCGCTCCATCCGGTCTGTGCCGCCGCTTCCCCGACGGTCTGCTGCACGTTCGACTGATGCAGCGGACCGGCGACGAGCAGGCCGAGCGACAACCCGAGAGAGAGGACAAGTGCCCCAACACAGACCCGGTGGCTCTTCTCGCCCAGCCAGCGGCCGAACGCGACAATGCTCACCGCGGAAACCAGCGGCGCTCCGGGAATGACCCAGAGGAAGAGCTGCGAAAGTAGAACTATCGTATTCTCAGACACGACCGACCGTCTCCTGCTTGGGAACCTGCGGCACTCGACCGGCGGGAGTCAGCCGCGGGAACTCCTGAGGTTCGGGAATCACGTCTTCTGCGGGTGCAGTCGTCTCGCCCGGCTCCGGCAGTTCGTCGCCGAGATTTCGCCACAGGCTGATATCCAGCGACTTCCGCCGCTGATAGAGCGCGAGCACGAGTGCCAGCGCAAGTCCCGCTTCACAGGCGGCGACTGTCAGGATGAACGCCGTAAATGCCTGCCCCTCGAAGTTGCCGTGCCGCTTCGAGAAGGCGACAAGATTAAGCGAGACGCCGTGCAGCATCATTTCCGCGGAAAGCATGATGATGATCAGGTTGCGGCGCGTGAGGAATCCGAGCGCACCGATCACGAACAGGATCGCGCCGACCACCAGATAGTTATCGAGCATGACGTTCATGCGTTCCCCTGGGATCTGCGAGGTGCGATCAGGATGGCCCCGATGCTCGCCACCAGGAGCAACGTTCCCGCGAGCTCGACCGCGAAGAGATAGTCACCGAAGAGCGACCGGCCGAGGCCGCGCATCTGGCCGAACTGTGCGGGGTCGGCCGGCTGGCTGAGGGGATTTGGATCGCGTCCCGGAACCGTCAGAAAACGCTGTGCGTTCTCGATCGCGGCGATCTCCGCTCCGGTCGTTTCGCTGTCGATCAGCACATCGCCCCGCCACTGCGAGAGCGTGTACAGAATTGCCATCAGCAGAAAGAACGCAGTGAATGAGGCGGCGAAGGGCTCGCGCGCGTGACGATCGTACTCCGCGGAGCCCGCCTGCCGGGCGAGCATGATGACGAAAAGGAAAGTCACAATGATCGCCCCGGCGTAGACGATGACGGTTGCCGCCGCCAGAAACGGAGCCGACTGAAGCAGGAACAGTCCGCAGACGCTCAGCGTGACGAGCGCGAACCAGAGAGCGGCGTAAACGGGGTTCGTATTCGTGATCATGTTGACCGCGGAAACGATTGCCGCCGCCGCGAAGAAGTAGAACAGAATGTCGGGGACGAGCTCTTTGGTCGGCTGCACCCAGAGAAAGCCCGCTGCGATGAGCGCAGCCAGTCCGAGCAGGATGCCGGACCAGTTCCAGCTTCCCTTCTCTCGCGCATCGTCAGTTTCGATGCGCGGCAGTAACGTGTAGAGCGCCAGAAATCCCAGCGCAGCCGGGACGACCTGCGTCCAGTGCTGCGTTAGCCAACTCATACCACTTCCCCCATAATCCGATATCGATTTCTGATGTAAGAATTCGCGCCGGCTTAATGTCCGCCCTGCGACCCGGCCGGTGTGCCGTAAGCGGCTCCGGTCGACTCTTCCGCGTGCTGTGTGACCGGATTCGGCAGCGGCAGCGCCACCTTGAGCTGCGATGCCGGTCCGAGCGCGCCGCGCTGCGTGCGGACCGGATCGACGCCGGAGTTCACCGTTTCGTCGTACACGCTCAACAGCTTCTCTCGATTGAACACCATCTGCTCGCGGCTGTAGCCGGTAATGTCAAAGATGTTCGTCAGCTCGATCGCGTCGACGGGGCACGCCTCTTCGCACATCCCGCAATAGATGCACTTGAGCTCGTCGATCTCGAACGATTGCGGGAATTTGTCTCGGTCCGGCCACGGTGCCTGTCCGCCGACAATCTCAATGCAGTTGGCGGGGCAGGCGGTTGCGCACAACATGCACGCCACGCATTTCACCCGTCCCTGATCGTCGCGATTGAGCCGATGCACGCCGCGGTAGTTCTGCGGCAGCTGCGGTTTGACTTCGGGAAACTGCTGAGTGACGACCTCCTGCTTGACGATGTGTGAGATCGTCGTGCGCAATCCCTGGGCGATGGCCGGAAGGAATGTCGCCTCCCAGAACCCCATTTCGGGCTCTTCAACCCAGAGGACGTCGTCGTTTTTGATCGGCATAGATCGATTACTCACTCACGAACAGAAACGCTTCTCGGTATGTCTCAATTCAGCGACGCGACATGCCCCGGATGAGCCGACCGCGCCGGTCGGCGGATTGAGATCATCCCCGCGCCGTCGTAGATCGCCAGCGAAGCCGCCGCCAGCCACGCCCGATTCAGCGAGAACTCGAGCACGAC
>JBFWWA010000462.1:0-4541 GCA_050246455.1 Planctomycetaceae bacterium | reverse complement strand
GCGACGGCAAGCGGGTTCTGTTCGAGGGCGAGCCGGTTGTGCACTTAATGAAGTCGATGAGTGCGCCGGCCTCGACGGGCTGATGACTTACCGCATTCACAAAGCGCTCGGGCAGCCGGTCGAGAACACGCTGCACGACGTCCGCTGGGGTGACTTCGATCCGACCGGAACCGTTTCCGACTACGTCTGGGTCTTCCTCATCTCGGGCGCTGCCCCGCCGGCGCATTTCGGCGGATGGAAGAATGGCGACGGCCACCGTCAACCGGCGATGTACTTCCCGAACGGCGGAAGCACGCTCCGCGGCATCTCGAAGCCGGGCGAAATTGTCTGGTCGCGCATCTTTGTCGAGAACGACAGGCTGAAGATGGATCTCGGCCGCGCGGGAGTTGTCGAGTTGCCGAAAGAAGAAACGGAACGGCGCTGGAACCTGACGACGTTCCAGTGGCCGATCATGCACGCGGTGACTTACGGCGTTTCGCGCGACCAGCTCATGGCGCGTCACAAGGCGAACCACATCCAGGTTGCCTACGCCAACAGCGCTGAAGAGGCGGACAAGGCAATGCTCGCGAAAGCGGCTATGGCCGAAGCGCTCGGCATGGAAGTCTCACTCTGCGGCACGCGCAAGAACGGCAAGGGGTGGAGCTAATCCGGGAACGAATATCGCGAGACACGAATGGAAACCGGGCTCGAGTTTCCGATTCTTGTGAGGTCTACGTTGAACCGCCGCCAAGGGTTCGAGTTGCTTCGCAAGACGGTCGGAATTCTTCCGTGGATACCGGGCGTGCTGCTGTTCACGTTCTTCTGCATCCGGACGGCTCTTGCTATCTGGCATTGGGAAGTTCTTGACATTCTCGTCTTCGGAGCGCTGACGTTGTTCGCGCTGTTTTGCCTGTCACCCGCCATGGGATATATCGGTCTGCTGATTTACCCCCAACAGTCGTCCGAGTTTATCTTTGAAGAAGACGCGATCGGTATCCGTGGGAGAACTGATACCCAATTCCTCTTCCTTGACGGGATTACTCAACTCAAACAGTTCACCTCTGAGACATGGACGCTGCGCCATTTCAACGGGTTGCAAATTACGTTTGCGGCGTCCGCTCTCAATCCGCGACTGATCGAACACATGCGTGCGGCGATGGTTCGTGGGAAGACTCCGGAAGGCATACAGGCGGTCATCGAGCGGGGGCGCAGGATTCAGGCAATGGAGAGGGAGCGGTGAACCGCAGACCTCAGATCCGCAGATCTTGGGGAAAACTGATCGGATCTCACCCTGCCCCCTCCTTGAGTGAGACCGACGACGCCCCTCAAGGCCCCGCTCGTTGAAAACTCCCGGCAACCCTCTAGAATGAGGTTTCCGGCGGTTTGACACGCTCGCTCGCGGATTGGGCCGCCCCCCTGCCGTAAAATGCATTCCGAACTCCCCACGGAGACCTCGCCGTCGTGTCTTCCTCCGCCGATCTGAGTACGCTCACCAAAAAGGCCAAAGAACGTCTCGATGCCCAGACCGTCGAGATGGTCGAATGGCATTTCAACCCCGCCACGGGATCCCCTTTCTGGCTCGAGAAAGCCAAAGAGCTGAAGTTCGATCCTCGCAAGGAGGTCAAGAGCTTCGAAGATCTCCGGAAGTTTCCGCTCTTTGAAGACGACTGGCTCCGAGGCGGCCCGGTCCGCCGCTGGCTTCCAAAGGGGCTCGAGGGAAAACCGGTTTTCGTCTTCGAGACCGGCGGCACCACCGGCATCCCGAAAACGCGCGTCGTTGTCGACGACTTCCGCATCGATTACGAGAATTTCAGCGAGACGCTTCCTGACGAATACTTCCCGAAGGGAAGCAACTGGCTGATGCTCGGCCCCTCCGGACCGCGCCGCCTTCGTCTCGCCGTTGAGCATCTGGCGCAGTACCGCGGCGGCATTTCGTTCTGCGTCGACCTCGATCCGCGATGGGTCGTCAAGCTGCTCAAGAAAGGGAAGATCGCCGAGGTCAAGGAATACAGCGATCACGTCATCGATCAGGCGATGACAATTCTCTCGGCCGGACATGACATCAAGTGCATGTTCACCACTCCGAAGCTGCTCGAAGCTCTGGCAATGCGGCTGATGAACCAGGGTTCGAGCATCGCAGAATCGGGGATCAAGGGAATTTTCTGCGGCGGAACCGAGTTCACGCCACAGTGGTACCGGTTCGCGCGGGAAGAGCTGCTTGGGGATCAGGTTTACATCACGCCGACCTACGGCAACACGCTGATGGGTCTCGCCTGTGGCAAGCCGTACGATCCCGCCGACAATTACAAGATCACGTATTTCGCTCCCGAGCCGCGTGCGGTCATTGAAGTGGTCGACTTCAAGGATCACACGAAGGTCGTCGACTACGGCCAGACCGGCCGCGTGAAGCTTTACACGCTCACGAAGGAAGTCTTCATCCCCGGATTCCTCGAGCGGGATGAGGGAGAGCGCGAGAAGCCGCACGATAAATACCCGTGGGACGGCGTCAGCGGCGTCCGCCCCTTCCACGAATTCGCCAAGACGACGACGGTCGGCGTGTATTAAGCACGAAGCACGAATGTCTCAAGAAGCACCAAGCTTGAAGTAATCGATGGCAGTCCGTTTCCGAAAACCTTAGTCATTCGTCATTAGTGCTTAGTCATTCTCCGCCCTGCTGCGGATTCAACAACCGAACGACGCTCAACTTCGACTGCAAACTGTCTTTCAATTGAGGATCCAGCTGTGCTTGAAATTCCCGTGATCCGCTGGGGCAAACCGTACGAGAGCCTCGAGAAGGCTCCCGTCGTTCATTTTGAAACCGGTGAAACCCTGGCGACGGTCCATCAGGCCAACGGCGGCCTGATTCAGATGGACCTCCGCAAAGCACAGCGTGCACGCGACCTCCTGCGCGAAATCCCGATCGCCGATCTCGTCGAGATGTGCAAGAAGGCGTCCGATCTCTACATGAACGGGACGCTCCCCCTTGGCAACGGCACGCAGAACCCGCAGCAGTTCTGCACCATGCAGTCGGCCACCACCGGTCTTCCCGAGCACATGTGCGCCGCGAATATGCGGAAGAACGCATTCGTTCTCTCGCACATGGGGGAGATTCTCGAAGCCCTGACGCGCGGCCTGCCGTGGGACATTCTCACCAACGGCTACGGCATGGAAGACCGCGGCATCACCGTCAGCTACCAGGCGAACGCCCCGGCCCTCGGCATGGTGTTGCCGTCGAACTCGCCCGGGGTGCACACTCTCTGGATGCCGGTCATTCCGATGCAGGTCGGCCTCGTCATCAAGCCGGGCCCGCAGGAGCCGTGGACGCCGTACCGGATGATTGAAGCCTTCTGCCAGGCGGGCGTGCCGCGCGAAGTCGCGTCGATCTACCCCGGCGGTCCGGAAGTCGGCGCGGCGGTTCTCGCAGGCTGTCAGCGTGCGATGATCTTCGGCGGGACCGCGACCGTTGAGCAATACCACGGCAACCCGCGCGTGCAGGCTCACGGGCCGGGCTTCAGCAAGTTCGTCTTCGGCGACGACCTCGTCGACAAGTGGGAAGATTACCTCGACCTGATGGTCGACAGCGTCCTCATCAACAGCGGACGGAGCTGCATCAGCTGCTCGGGAATCTGGGCCTCGCGTCACGGTGCGGAGATCGCACAGGCGATTGCCGAGAAGCTCGGACCGGTCGCACCGCTCCCGATGAACGACCCGAAATCGCCGCTCGCCGCCTTCACCGTGCCGGGGGCCGCCGATGCCATCAACGACCAGCTCGAAGCGAAGCTCAAAGCGGAAGCGAGCACCGTTACTGAAGTCACCGCGAAATACCGCGATGGCTCAAGGCTCGTGAAGAAAGAACGCTGCGACTATCTCCGCCCGACCGTGCTCCAGTGCAAGAGCCCGGAAGCGGAACTTGCGAATACCGAGTACATGTTCCCGTTCGTCTCGGTTGTCGATTGTCCGCAGGAGAAGATGCTCTCGTCGATCAAGCAGACCCTCGTTTGCTCGGCGATCACCGAAGACCCGAAGTTCTCGCGTCAGCTACTGGATGCGACGCACATCGACCGGCTCAACATCGGCCCGGTGAAAACGATCGCACTCAACTGGCTGCAGCCGCACGAAGGGAACATCGTCGACTTCCTCTTCCGCGCCCGCGCCTTCCAGACCAGCCCGCCGCCGGCGCACTGAGCGGAAACTCGTCTCGGCGATTGGTCCCGGTCTGCAGTATGATGGAAACAGGGAATCCAACCTTTCGATCCTACTGTCTTGCCAGGGTCCGACCATGAGATTTGTCGCGTGCCTCGTGCTCGACTTCGCCCTCGTCATCGCGGTAACCATTCCGGCCGCGGCCTGCGCGCAGGAGGATTCCGGGCCGTCGGAGTTCTACAAGGTGCTTCCGCGGCAGGGGACGCGGGCTCGAAAGCCAGCGCGGCAGAATCCCCCTCCAGAGCCCAAAGCCGGCACGCCGCAGAACGGCGATGTGAAGTTCGATACCACAATCACGATCGAACTGCTTGTCGGCAGCGAAGGTGCCGGTCGGAGCGCGCAGCAGGGGGAACAGGGCT
>JBFWWA010000461.1:0-4542 GCA_050246455.1 Planctomycetaceae bacterium | reverse complement strand
ATCTAGCACCGCCTGGAAGTCGAATTCTGCGGGGCTTTTTCTTGAGTAGGGAGCGAGCGCCTTCGCGACTTCCGCAGCGGTGCGATACCGAGTATTGAGATCGCGAGCCATCATCTTCCTGACGATCGCTTCGACAGCCTCCGGAACTTCCGGCCGCAGTTCGCGGATCGGTTTCGGGTCTTTCGAACGGTGGGCACGCAACTTCTGTGAAACCGTCTCGGCAGGAAAGGGAACGCTTCCGGTCAGCGCGGCATAGAGCGTGCAGCCAAGACTGTAAATATCGGCCCTCGCATCGACCGTGAAGCTGTCGAGCGTTTGTTCGGGTGCAATGTAGTCGGCCGTGCCGACGCAATCCTGCCCGGAAATCATCGCGAGCGAGAACTCGTCTTCGTCTTTTTCCAGCATTGCCAGTCCGAAGTCGAGAATCTTCACTTTACCGTCCGCTTCGATCAGCAGGTTCGCGGGCTTCACGTCGCGATGCACCATCCCTTTGCTATGCGCGTGCTTGAGTCCTTCGGCCGCCTGTCTTGCGAAGCTGCAGGCCTGCTGCCAGGGGATGAACTTGTTGAGAATCACCAGCTCCTGCAAACTGATTCCTTCGACGAGTTCCATGACGACGAAAATCACGTCCGGCGTCTCGTCGATCCGGTCGGTCCGGACGATGTGCGGATGCTTGAGCATCAGCCCCGCGCGGGCCTCGAGCTTGAATCGCGTGAGGTATTCGTTGTCCTGCTCTTTTGAGATGACCTTGAGCGCAACTTTCTCGCCCGTTTGCTCGTCGCGCGCGACGTACAGCCAGCCCATGCCCCCGGTGCCGAGGATCTGCGTGACGCGGTAGCGATCGATGGAAAACTCGACGAACTCGCCGGTCATCAGCCAGTCCGCCTGAAAGCGCGTGAGCAGCCCCTGCAACATCAGCGACTTGAGGAACTCGATGGTGAGCCCCTTCTTCTGCGGAGGCTGCTGCTGCGGCGGCGGTGCCACGGGGGGAGCTGCGGAGCTCGAATCGGATTGCGGAAACTCTTCGCGATGCTCGATGCGCGTGTCGACGATCGACGCCGTTTTCGAGAGCTCAAACGTCAGGTTCGTCTCGACCCGAAATGTGAACCGCCCGATTTCGAGGGTGTCGCCATGCGCGAGCCTGCTGATCTGAACCTCAACGCCGTTGACGCGCGTGCCGTGAACATGATGTAAATTGCGAATCTTAATCACGTCGCCGTCGATTGTGATGACGCAGTGCGCCGGCGCGATCTCGGGGGAAAGAAGCCGGATGTGCGAGTCCAGCGCGGATCCCAGCAGCGTCGTGTGTCGCAGAAACGTCTTGTAAGCCGTTCCACGCTCCGGATGCCAGTACGAGAGCCGCGCGTAGTCGTTGTATTTCCGCGGTACCGGTTGCTCGGCTCGCTGGGGATCGTCGGGCTTGGGACTTTCGGGAGCGCGCGCGGGCGCTGCAGGATCGTTCGTCATCGAAGGTTGATTTTCGATCGGCGGACTGGGCACAGGCGGCGAGACATCGAAGAGAACGAGATTGGTTCGACCGGATGCGGTCACCGGCGTGGGACGGATCCTGGTCGCGACGCATCACGTGCGACCGGGACGGCACCTGCGGCCCTCAGGTGCAGTTTGAACAGGTTTCCGCCACGATGCGGCTCTGTTCCATCATTGCGTCCTTAATTCTATCAGAAAAACCGCGAACTGAGAACGACCTTTCCAGCGGCAACGCTTCCTGAATCAGCATCAAATCAATGCCATCGGATACGAGAAAATACCGATTTCCGCCTAACCCTCTTCAGTGGGCCGAGGATTCGCGGGAAGTTTCCAGAGCGCGAGCAGAATTCCCGAGAGGATCAGTGCCGCACAGATCGTGAAGCTGGCCCGGAAGCCGAAGGCCTTGTTCTGTTCCCCCCCGAGAGTTTCCACGATCGCGCCGAACAACAGTCCGGCGGCCGATGCCGGCATCATCATCAGAGTGTGGAACGATTGATTGCGCCGGATCTCGCTCTTGCGCGAAGCGGCCAGAATGTAGTTGGGCGCATAGACCCCCACCAGTTCTCCCATGCCGAAGATGCCGAACGCGAACAAATACCACGGCCCCTCCACGAATATCGCCCACAGTTGCCCGAGCACGAACAGCGACGACGTCGCGATCAGCCCCAGTCGAGGGTTCGTGCGCATCACCAGCCATCCCATCAGCACGCCAGCGAAACTCTTGATCCCGAAGCGTGCCGCGTTCGAGATTCCCGCGTACTGCTCGGCGGAACCTTCCAGGAGTTCGCTGCTGAACAGCGACATATTCGTCGAGATCGCGTTTCCGTTGTACACGAGAATGATCACGATCGTCGTTGTCAGCAGCAGCGGGTTCGACAAGAACTTCCAGAGCCCGCCGAAAATCCCCTCGATGAACGGCTCGCGCTCCGTGTCGACTGCGGGAAGGGGAACCACGAACCGCGTTGCAAGATACGCTGCCAGCAGCATCATCGGAGCGACGGCGGCGTAGAGCGCGACGAAGTTCAGTGGGAAACCCAGCGCTCCCGGCTCGAACGAGCCGAGCTTCCCGTCGAGAATGAGCTGCGAACCGAATCCCGCCAATGCCGCAAGGAGCGGACCGGCGCCGAACGCCATGCTGAGCGCCCAGCCTCGACGGGAGGAATCGACTCCGCGACCGATTGCTTCCCAGCCGAGCGCGACTGCTGTCGGCCCGGTGGCTCCGAGCAATCCGGCATGCGCGACGACCAGAGCAATCTTGATGTTGCTCCCCACGTCGGCCGAAAGCGCCACCGCAACGAGAGCTGTAAACACGGCGCTGATTGCGTAACACCAGAACATCACCGTCTTGAGCTGCGAGACGCGTGGCCAGGCCCAGAGAATGAACAGGGGGAAAATCGTCATCCCCATGTACAACGATCCGGGAAGATTCGAAATCACCTCCCGTGCACCGAGATTCTTGCAAAGCGGCCCCTGCGTCACACCGACGTAAGTGATTGGCGCTTCCAGGTAGAGCAGCCCCATGCAGGCGGCAAAGAGCAGAATATTCCGTGTCTGTTCGCGACGCGGAAGGGGGCAGATTTCGTGGTTCTCGGACGAATCGGCGGCCGGGTCGCTCTCGGAGTCGTCGGTCATGCGGGGCGATCTCGAGTGAGGGAGCGGTGACGAGTGCGCGTCTGCCGGTCCAACATCTTAATCAGACGCGATTCCGGAAGATACGATGCACTGTCTCATCGCGTGTTACGGCTCTATGTGCCACTGGCGGCGGCTTTGGGCCGCCAGTACCTTCTGCAAGCGAGCGCGATGCTGGGTGGCACCGGTTGCAAGCAACCGGTGCCACCCGACGACTATCTCCGAGGACTCGCGAAGTGCACTGCTGAGCCGCAGCGGTCTCAGCAGTGGCACACCAGCATGCGCAGGTCATGCTTTTATTGGCAGGTCGACCGGTTGCCCGGTGCGAGCGGAGATGAGGCAGGCTTCACAGATTTCGACCGCGGCACGCCCCTCTGCCCCGCCGACGCGCGGCGGCCGTTTCTCGTGAATGCTGTCGACGAACTCCTGGATCACGCCGACGTGCGGCTCGAGCCGGATCGGCGAGCGAGGCTCCTTCAGATAATCGAACTTCTCCGGCGTGAAGACCCGTTCCCACTTCTCTCCCTTCCCCAGGTCGAGGAAGTCGAAGTTTTCGAGATCGAGAATTCCGTCCCGCCCGACAATCTGGAAACGGACTTCGCTGTGCGGAATGCTCGGAGCGGGGAATTCCGACGAGATCCACATCTGCGCCATGATGCCGTTTTCGAACGTGATGTGCGCCATCACGCTCTGCGCCGGCACTCCCAGGTCGCTGAAGGTGTGCACTTCGGCGAAGACACGCGTGGCGTTCGCACCGCTGATCCAGCGGAGAAAGTCGGCGTTGTGCGTCGCGATGCCGAAGAAGAGCCCCCCGCTCTTCGGATCCCGCATCCAGGCACGGCTCTCGTAAAGCTCCTTCGACAGCTCGATCGGAAACGCGGAAAGCGTGCGCATCATCCGGACCGGACCAATCGTTCCGTCATCGACGCAGGCTTTGGCCTTCTTCGTGATGCGCCGGAACCGCTCCGTTTGCACGACGCCCAGGTTTACGCCCGCGTTCGAACAGATCGCGATCATTTCGTCGCATTCGGCGACCGTCGGAGCCATCGGTTTTTCGACGAGGACATGCTTCCCTGCCCCGGCGGCTTTGCGAGTGAGCTCCACGCGATGCTGATCGGGAGTCGCGACGACGACGGCGTCCACATCGCTGCGCGCGAGGAGCGAATCGATCGAACTCTCCGCCGGTACACGGAACTCCGCACCAATTTCCCCTGCCCGCCGGCCACCAGTCACGGCTGCGAGTTTAGCCCCTTCCACAAAACCGGTAATGGCGGCTGAGTACGTCAGCCCCATGAACCCGCTGCCGATCATTCCGATGCCGAGAGTCTTCATGATGTCGTCGGTTGCTCTCTATGTTTCGGGGGATGCGTCGATCTCACGCTCGAACACGACGTCGTCGTGGACTGTGAATCCATGTCTTTCATA
>JBFWWA010000460.1:0-4556 GCA_050246455.1 Planctomycetaceae bacterium | reverse complement strand
GCCGTAGCAGAACTTCACCGCACCCTCGAGGACACCGACTCCGCCGGGAAGCGGCAATGCCACGGCGGCGAGCTCCGCGCCGGGTATCAGCAGCAGATGGGCCCAGTACCCTGGTGCGGCATTGCCGAGCTGGAGGGCCTGCGCACAGAAATAGAAACTCGACAACATTCCGAAGTGGCCGACGATGCTCACGAGCACGGAGGCGATCACGATTCCGCGCCGGTTCTGGTAGAGAATGATGGCATTCGTGAGACTTCCGAAAATTGGCCCGATTCGGCGCACACGGATCAGCCACGCGAGCCAGCGAGACCTCGGCACCGCCGGGTGCAGGAGAATCGCAAGCCCGAGCAATCCCGCAACGCTCCCGCCGCAAAGCACGGCGACGATGATTCGCACATAACGATCATTGAGCAGCGACTGTTCCTGAAACAGCGCTGCGAATGCACCCACCATGAAGAGGGCGAGCATGCCGAGCAATCGATCGAGGAGCACCGTTGCCGCAGCCACGCCGCGCCGAGATTGCTGCTCGGATGCAATCAGACCCGCCTTGATGATGTCCCCCCCTGCCGCGCCAGGGGCGACGTAGTTGAACAGGTAGCCGATGAACCCGAGCCGCAGCGCGTCTGCGACCTTGAACGGAAAGTCCTGCGCCCAGACGAGCAGATACCAGCGGTAGAACGTGAGGACGATCGAGCCGCCGCAAAGTGCGAATGCCATGACGAGCGCCGGCCAGCGAATCTCTCGCGAACGGAGTTCCGCCAGATCCTGACGATGCGTCCAGAACAGGTACGCCAGAAGGCCGAGCGCGATCGGCCATTTCAGCCAGCCCCACTGCCGCTTCGCGAATGTGATGAAGTCCGAGGTTTTGGACATCGGTATCAGGAATGCCTAATGACTAATGACGAATGTTGAAATCAAAGTTGGAGGTCCGAATGGCGTACGAATGTCGTGTGTATTTTCATTAGACATTAGACATTCCGACCACCGCGTCCCGTGTTTAGTCGATCTTGCGGGAGCCTTCAATCCCGCTGGCTGCACGCCGGCACTTCGCTCAACCGGAGCTTGCGGCTCCCCGGGTGTTCGTATAAGCTGAATCTGATTCGTTGTTGTGCGGAATAGCCGTCGATGATGACCCCGGATCACCCCCGAATATCGCGGCGAACCGCTCTTGAGGCGGGCGCCATCGGCATTCTCGGACTCGGGATGAACCATCTCGAGGCGCTCCGAACTGCGAAGGCTGCGAATGCGGCCGGAGTGACCGCGCGAACTGCCGAGGCTCCGGCGCGGGCCTGCATCTTTATTTTCCTTTCCGGCGGGCTCGGACAGCAGGACAGCTTCGACCTCAAGCCCGAGGCTCCCGACAACGTCCGGGGCGAATTCCTGCCGATCGACACGGCAACTCCCGGCATCCGCATCTGCGAACATCTGCCGATGCTGGCGGCGCGCAGCAACAAATGGTCGCTCGTGCGTTCGCTCACACACCCTTCGAGCGATCATTCGCTCGGGCACATGATCATGCTTTCGGGGCGCACGCAGTCGCCGCCGTCGTTCAGCCCTCTTTCGCCGATGCCGGATGACTGGCCGTCGATCGCCGCCACAGCCGGCGCGGTGATGCCTTCGCGGAACAACCTTCCTCCCGCAGTTGTTCTCCCGGAAAAGCTGATCCACTATTCCGGCCGGGTCATTCCGGGGCAATTCGCCGGCCAGATGGGAACGCGGCGCGACCCGTGGTTTGTCGAAGCGTCGCCGTACAATCCGACGACCTACGGCGCTTACCCGGAATACGAATTTCACCACGCGCGCGGCAAAGAGAATCTCAAAGGACTCAACTTCCAGGCGCCGAGCCTGTCGCTTCCTACAGAACTCAGCGCCAACCGCCTCGGTCGGCGAATCGATCTGTTACACCTCGTGGAACAACAGCGGCGCGACCTCGATGCCGCCGGACGAACTGAAGAATTCGACCGATTCCGCCAGGGTGCGCTTTCGCTGCTCACCGATGAGAAAATGCAGAAAGCGTTCGACGTCACGCGCGCCGAACCGAAGGTTCTCGACCGCTACGGCCGAAATTCCTTCGGCTGGTCGTTGCTGATGGCGAAGCGGCTTGTCGAGTCGGGCGTGAGCCTCGTGCAGGTGAATCTCGGGAACAATGAGGCGTGGGACACGCACGGCAACGCGTTTCCGCATCTCAAGGACTTTCTCTTTCCTCCCACCGATCGGGCCGTTTCGGCCTTGCTCGACGACCTCGACGAGTCCGGTTTGCTCGAAAGCACGCTGATTGTGATGGCGGGGGAGTTCGGGCGCACTCCGAAGATCAGCCACCTTCCGGAGTACTACAAACTTCCCGGCCGCGACCACTGGGGGTTTGTGCAGACGGCGTTTTTCGCCGGCGGCGGAATTGAAGGAGGACGCGTCGTCGGCTCGTCCGACAAGATCGGCGGCTACCCGGCCGCTGACCCGCAGAAGCCGGAGAACATGGCCGCGACGATCTACGATTCTCTCGGCATTCCCCCCGCCGCCACCTGGCACGACGATTCCGACCGCCCGCACAACATCTACTACGGCAACCCGATCGCGGGGCTGTAGGCGGGCGGGCATCGGGCGTCAGGTCCTGCTTGCCACCCGATTTCCGCGCATTCCGCGGTTCTCATTTCTTTCTGGCTGACACCCGAATCGTGAAACCTGAATCTAACCCTCGCCTCATGCTACAATCGGGCTGAGGTAATACGCATGTCCGCAATTGATAAGACAACACACGTCGGTTTCATCGGTGCCGGCCGGATGGCAACGGCGCTCGCGCGAGGATTAGTATCGTCCGGTTTCATTCCGGTCGGTCATATCTCGGCGAGCGATGTTGTCGCCGACGCCTGCAAACGTTTCACGGAAGAGACCGGAGCGCTTGCGGTCGGGTCGGCGGCCGATGTCGTCAAGCGTTCGAACGTCATTTTCCTTTCGGTCAAGCCGCAGCAAATGGCAGGTGTGCTCGCCGATCTGCAGCCGATGCTCGACCCGTCCCATCTCGTCATTTCCATCGCTGCGGGGGTTACGCTGTCGACGCTCGCGAAGGGACTCGGCTCTCGAACGCGCATCGTCCGCGTTATGCCGAACACGCCGTGTCTCGTCGGCCAGGGAGCATCGGCGTATTCTCTCGGTGAAGCCGCAACCGGGGACGATGGCGCGCTCGTCCAGAAAATGCTCTCGACCGTCGGCGTGGCTGTGACAGTTCCCGAAAAGCTTCTCGATGCGGTCACCGGCTTGTCGGGCAGCGGACCGGCCTATGTGTATCAGATCATCGAAGCGCTCAGCGACGGAGGCGTCCTCGCGGGTCTTCCGCGCGATGTCGCGACGAAACTCGCGGCGCAGACCGTGCTCGGCTCCGCGCAAATGGTTCTCGAAACCGGCGAACATCCCGGCGCGCTGAAGGACGCCGTTGCGAGCCCCGGGGGGACGACGATCGCCGGCCTGCAAGCCCTTGAAGCCGGGGGGCTCCGCGCCGCTCTGATGAACGCCGTAGCAAAGGCGACGGCACGTTCCATCGAACTCGGAAAATCGTCGTAACCCGTCCCGGCGGCGCCGTTCCGATGTTTCGATGACGCAACTCATTGCGGCGAACCCGGTCCGTCCCGGTTTGACACCCCCTCCGTGTGAACTAGGTTTGTGGAATGGAGCGCCGGCGCCGCCGGTCCGCTCCGATCATTGACCGGGCCCATGAGGAACGTTGCTACTCGTCGCGCGGCACGAGCCGCCACAGGGGTTGCCGAACATGGCATCGGACCGCTTCATTACGGATGAACAGCAGTTGTCGACGGCGTTTGGGGCTGATACCACACCTGCGATCGCCGGGGGACACGCACTCGATTCGACCCGGATTCTGCTGGGCCTGATGACCCTCTCGCGGCGCGCCGAGTCATCGCAGCAGAACATCGCCACTCCTGACGGTGTCGGCAGCGTGATCTCGCGCGGCGTGCTTCGAAGTCTGCTTTCTGCACTCCACTTCCGTGACGTCGCGACGATTCAGCACTGCCGCCGCGTCGCGCAACTTTCGGTCGGGATGGCACAGTATCTGGGCTGGGATGGGCCTCAACAGAAAGTCCTCGAAGTCGCATCGCTGCTGCATGATATCGGCAAGGTCGGCGTTCCCGACAACATTCTTTTCAAGCCGGGGAAACTGAGCTCTGATGAATCGGAGCTGATGTCGCTTCACCACAAAATTGGAATCGACGTCTTACAGGCGTGCCGCGTCGACAATGAAGTTTTGAAATTCATCGTGGAAGCGCACCGGCATTACCACGGAACGATCGGCGGGCATCGCCGCATCGGTGCGAATATCTCGCAAGGCGCGCGCATCCTCGCGGTCGCCGATGCCTATGACTCACTCAGCACCGACAAGTCGTATCGCGATGCGAAGCCGCACAACGACGTCATGAACGTTCTGCTGGAAGCTGCCGGAACTCAGTTCGACGGCAATGTCATCCGCGCGCTTTCCCGCTGGATCGAAAAGGAAGGGCTGCCGTTCATGGAAGGGCTCGCCTCCGGTCAGGAACCGAAGGCAGGCGCCG
>JBFWWA010000459.1:0-4556 GCA_050246455.1 Planctomycetaceae bacterium | reverse complement strand
CGGCGATCGGAAAGGCGGAATCCCAGTCGCGCGGGTTGATATACGCCGCGATGAACGGCGCTTGCCGGATTGCGGCTCGTGATGTTCGAAATGACGACGAGTCGAGGATCGAAACGGGCTTTGTCGCCGCATTCTCGCCAGTCTCGCTGCGCCGTGAATGCAGCTCCAGAACGGGTTGAATCCGGTCCTCGCTATCGGTGAGGACGTAGGTCCGCCCGAATTTCGCGTAGTACAGGCTTTCAACCGGTTTGTCGGGACGGACTCGGTCCCGGCGGAAGTACGTTTGCCCGGCGTGGAGCAGCGTGGTCGTGTTCTGCGACTCCGACTTGTTCCAAGCGACGATTGCCTCGTCGAGAACGGTCGCGCTCTCAGCCTCGGCAATGATGACCCCCGCGAACCGGTTGTCGCCGATCTTGTGAAGGGCGACGACAAGGCCGTTTCCAAAGACTTGTCGGCGCAACTGGGCGAACGGGCGGGCTGTCGATCTTTCGATGGACTCACGGGATTTCGTCAGGCTCTTGTAGCGATCGCTTTCCGTCCAGTTCTTGTAGAGCTCCGACGAGACGAGACGATTGTAAAAATCGCTTCGGCCGACGCGCTCGACCTGCTCTGCGAACTTCGGGATCTCGACAACAAGTGCGGCGTCTTTGCTCACAAGGCCCAGAAGTCGATCGGTAATTTCATCCGAAGTTGCAGAGAACGGAAACGAATGAAATGCGAGCAGAACCGCGAATACTCGAGCGGTCGCCGACACGCGGAGTATGCTCATTCTCGGAGTTGTCATCGTCACACTGCGTTTCTAAGTCACGTGGGTCGGTCGGCTCTAGCGCGCGACCGGACACTTCGAGTTCTCGAACGGGTTTGATTCAGGTGGCCGGCGTCGGTTCCGGCGGCGGCGCCTTGAAGAGAAAATCCATCGCGTTCTCAACATCGCTCGTGATGGGCTCCAGATTGCTCCCCACTTTGCGGATCCACGACGGCGATTCCCGGTCGGGCTTCGGAGTGGAATCGGCGACCTGGCTTGCGGTTGAAAGCAGGACCGCGCTGTCTTTGATTGCAGATGCTGCGTCCGACGCGAGTTCCAGATACGCCGAGCCTGCTTCCTGAACGAGAACCGTATACTCCGGTTGCTCCGGGAGGTTGACGTTGTTCAACCGAAGTTCGGGGACCTGGATCGGCGGGGAGTCAGCAACCTGCTGTTCTCGAGGCTGCGAAGAATAAAAGACCAGCGTTCCAATGAGCAGCGATGCGGCAACCGCGGCCGTGACATACCAATCTCCCGACCTGCGATCGGCCCGCACAGCGCCGCCCCGAACGGCATCGTTCGTGACAATACTTGCAACAACCGGCTCGGCTCGGTGATCGCCGGCCGAGACGTTGATCTCGTCATTCGCGAGTTCGGACAGGATCGCGTCGGCGAAATCAACCGGTGGAACAGCGGCAGTCCAGAGCGGGATGGCTTCTTCGAGAACAAGGTACTCGTCCCATCGCGAACGGCAGGATTCGCAATGAGCAGCATGATCGGGCAGCGCGGCGGGAGGGGGCTGTCGAAGCTCGATCGCTTCATCGAGTGCCCGCTGAAATTCCCGGCATTCAGGATTCGACACTTGGAGCAACTCCTCTACGCTGCAGGTGGCCGGCGAGTTCCTTGCGCGCGCGATGCAGCCAAGTCTTCACGGTTCCCTGTGGACAGCTCAGGATCTCTCCGATCTGAGCACAGCTCAGCTCCTGCACATAGAACAGAACGAAACAGGTTCGATACTCTTCTCGCAGCTTCCCGAGAGCGATGTTCAGTTCTTCGGCCACGTCCGTCGTCTCAACATTGGCCGCTTCGGCGAGATTAACCACCGCTTCGCTCGCGTTCACGGGTTGACGCGAACGCTTCTCGAGAAAGGTTCGGCAACGATTCGCGGCTATCGCCAGGATCCACGGCTTGAATGACCGCTCTTGATCCCAGCCGCTCAAACTCCGGAACGCCCTCAGAATCGAGTCCTGGGCGACGTCTTCCGCGTCTTCCCGCTGTCCGAGCATTCGGTAGCAGAGTCCGAATACCGCTCCCTGGTAACGTTCCACGAGGCGTCGCTTGCTCGCCTCGTCTCCCGCCAGGGATTGCCGGACCAGAAGGACATCGTCTTCAGCCACGAAGCCCCCTGCGTTCCGTACAGCAATACTCCCAGAGCCGGCGCGCGGTTTCATTGCCGGGGAGCTTTCGTCGCAATTTCACAGGAAGTCTAGCCCTGCACGGTTTCCCGAACGAATCCGCGGGCTGCCTTATAGGCGTAACGGATCGTAAAGAGCCGAGCTTCGATCTGATCCTCGGTAAAATACCGGCCATGTTCGCTCTCCGGCAGGCCGGCCAGCGTGATCGTCAGGGGGAGCAGGTCGAGAAACTCGCGGTAACGGCGCTGGATATCGTTGGGGTCGGGCACGGTGGATACTCTCCTTCTCGCCTTTGCGGGGAGACGGCCCGAGAGTCCACATCGGCTCACGAGCACGTGCTGTCGCACGCACACATTGTTCTAAATGACCGCAGGAACGTTCGCAATCGCAACTTCCGGCACCGCGGATCGCGAAAGCCTTCAGCCCGTCGCCCGGTGCGGTCGCCAATCCTGAAGAATCTCAGACGCCTGGCTTACGGTGCATGTAGCTCTTGATGATGTCGGCCGCCTTTTCGGACGGTTTGACCTGCACCGTCGATTTGGGGTCTGTTCCACGGCTTGCCGGGTCGGCCGGCGGAGCGCTCGCTTCCGTCGGGGGGGCCAGCTTGTTGGCTCCGGTCGTTTTCGGATCCGGCAGTTTCACCGGAATGACTGCCATATCATCGGATGGCGTTGTCGTTACTGCGGAAGGAGGGGCAGCGGGAGCCGCGGCCGCTTGCGGCGGATACATCCCCATTTGTCCCGGGTACATTCCCGGCTGCTGGTAAGGCATCCCATATTGGGGATAGGCCGTGCCGGGGTACGGCATCTGCGGCTGCATCCACGGGTAGGCCGGCTGCTGGTACATCGGCTGCTGCGGATACTGCGGCATCTGCTGGTAAGGATCTTGTGCGTACGGGACGGGGGGAGCGGGGGAAACCGTTCCAGTATCGTCCATTGTCGGCATGGGGCCGATGACAGTGGTGTCGCCGTTGCTCGGAAGTACGCTCGAACCGCTATCGGGGAGATCCCCGGGGAGCGGAATCTCGAATGACGTCTCCGAGGTCGAAAGCTGAGTCGTCTCGCTGGTGGAGGACAGACTTCGCGAAGAATCGCCGGTGACGACCGGTGCCGTCTCGACGGCGTTGGGATCGGGTATCAGAATCTCGAAGTCGAGCTTCCCGACGCGCACGCGGTCTCCCGCTTTCAAGGTGACCTCACCCCGAACGCGGTTGCCGTTGACGAACGTCCCGTTCGTGCTTCCGAGATCACGGAGTCGGACGGTGAAGTCATCGATGTTGATGACGCAGTGGTGTCGGCTGACCAGCTCGCTGTTCGGGCGAAGCTGGCAATCCTGCTCGCGTCCGATCAGGAACTTTCCTTTGGGAACAGCTATCGACTTGCCGTGATGCTTTCCGCCGACAACCTTCAACTTCGCCTGCAGCATGGAGAGGTCGCTCCGCGATGTGATACGTCGGTCACTGAACGTCTGCTGGACAATCAAGCCTCTTGCGATCGCCGTGGCCTGGTCAATGAGCAACCGGCCAGAATCAAAATGAGATTAATAGATCGGAATGATAGCAGTCTCAGGAATGATGGTGGCGATGAATCGTCGGCTCGGAGTTCAAAGTCCGACTCGGGCTACCTCCAAGGGAAAGGGGCATGCAGCGGAGGGCAAACAGAATACGAACAAATCTATCGATCAAGAAAATAGATGAAATGCGAATGATGAACTGAATGAATTGTGCTAGACGCTAACACCGCCGAAAACGGATGTCAACTTTCGTTCAGCGAACTTCCAGTGAATATTCTATCCGCCTGCGGGAGTGCGGTAAAGCACTCTCTCCGACAGCGGCAATGGAACATTCCATCCGACAATCCGCCTGAAGAAAACCGCGAAAATCACCTTGACTTCACAGGATTCCGTTGTCGTCTTCCGCCGATGGCCCCCGGTGCTCGGAGCCTTCGACCGAAATCCTTCGACCCCTCCTACTGAAAATTTCGCCCTCGATTCTGCCAGTCGATATTCGCGTACCGCTCCATCTGCAGCTTCCCTGCAGACTCGACCTCTGCGGCACTGAGCTCCGTTTCCATGGCTCGTTCGGCCAGCAGCGGTGCAATCCGGGCGGAGAGCCTTCTCGGAAGGTCGTCAGGGATCGAGATGCCCGGAGCAATGTCGCAGATGCCCGGAAACTCCGGGGCGTGGTGGGAACGGCTGATCAGTATGCTGCCATGCTGGAGGACGGCCCCTCGTCTCCGGCGTTGAGCGCTTCCGACCACCTTGTGCCCGCCGCTGACGATATCACGCTGATCACCTCGACCGAAGCAGAGGAACTCCCCCTCGGATTCCGGTCGATCCGCTCCCCGAGCCTCGCAATTGAAGTTTAACGCCCTGAACTCGGCGACGATGCCGTTGTG
>JBFWWA010000458.1:0-4562 GCA_050246455.1 Planctomycetaceae bacterium | reverse complement strand
CCTGTTGGATCGTTTGCGATTCGATTTCGCCTGCGAGCTGCTCGGCGACCCTCGAATGAAAATCGGTGAGATCGCCCAGGAGCTCGGATATGCCGACACGAGTAACTTTGTTCGCGGCTTTCGTCGCATGACCGGTATGACGCCCGGTGAGTTCCGTCAGCGGCAATTGTCCTAGCCAACGTTTGTCCGAATGCGACTTACCGTAGTGCCGCATTCTGTTGGTAGTTCTGTCAGAGAAATTGTCAGACTTCTTGGAATTTGTCGCAATCGTGCGTAGAGTGTGGAACGTCGAAGAGTTGCGGAAATGCTCGGGAAAAATAGGTGTTTTGCGATTTCCCCCGCTGAGTGGCCCACCTTGGTTCAAGGTGGGTCAGTCTTACTGACAAGAGTTTGCGGAAGACTTTCTTCATGCAGAATGAGTGTCTTGTGGGGGGCATGTGAGATTTCCGTTCAACCTCTTGCTGTTGCGCAGCTCAGCCTGGCGAAACGCCAAGCTGGGCCACCCCGCGCCAACTGGTATCGGCAAGAGCACTGCTGAGCGAGCTCAACAGTGGCACCTCACAACACACCTTTTCTAAGCGTCGATAGCGGATTCGGATCCCTTTAGTCTATAGAAGAAGGTGCGTTTCAA
Source organism: Planctomycetaceae bacterium (assembly GCA_050246455.1). Taxonomy (GTDB): domain Bacteria; phylum Planctomycetota; class Planctomycetia; order Planctomycetales; family Planctomycetaceae; genus CAZVJA01. Next base: position 3,931 of record JBFWWA010000458.1, on the reverse strand, counting down.
ACCACGCGACGTGCCTCTTGCATTTCGTAGACGAGGGTCGCGAATGGCGATCATCAACGAGAAGCGTGAACCAGGCCGCCCGACGCGGCTTTCATCGGCGGGTCCGTTGGCATGTGCAGCGGTGGGCGCGCTGTATGCCGTCCTCGGGACATTCCCTGTAGCGGCATTCGTCGCACTCGTGTTCCGCTTTCCGTTCCCGGACGCCCCGTATGCAGGAGGAGTCCGGGCGATGCTTGGCTCTCCGATCGCCGTGCTGATCTACGGTCTCGCAGGTGGATTCTATTTGCTTGCAGTGCTCGGTGCTGTCGCAGGCGTGATTGCCCACCGCCGATACCAGAACCGAAATGATCGGAACAAGCACAGGGAAATTGTCGTCTTCGCTGCCGTGATCGATTTCATCGCCGTGATGTTGCTGGCTGTCTGGGACAAGATCTACGGACCGTGGTAATGCCCTCTTCCCGCTTTTTGCACCAGGTTGAGTGAGGTCGTCTGCTCCGCTAATCTGACGATCCACACCGAGAGAACGGGAGAAGGGAACCACCGATGAAGACTCATCGACTCAGCCTTGGCTGGATTCTTGCGCTCATGCTTCCAGCGGCGATGGTGCATGCGGACGAATCATCAACAGTCGAGCACACGATTGCGGCGATTGCGAAGGACCGGTTTCATGGCTGGCCCGCCAACAACGGAGTCTGGCAATGGGGAGATGAGATTCTCGTCGGTTTCACTCAAGGCGATTTTGTGATCAAGGGGGGACACAACATCGCCGGGCGAGAGGATTCGCTGCTGTCGCGCAGCACCGATGGGGGGCGGACGTGGACGATGTTCGATCCCTCCGGATTTCTAGACGACCAGCATCCCCAGTTTGTGGGCGAACGGAAATCGGTGCTGGACCAACCGATCGATTTCTCGAATGCGGGTTTGGCGCTGCGAATCTTCTCCGACGGCTATCACGGCAACGCGGATACGGCAGGCGGGTTCTTTTACTCGCTCGACCGGGGAGCGAACTGGCATGGTCCTTACGCGCTGAACGGTCTGACGAAGCATCCCGAGCTACAAGGGCAACACATTTCCGCCAGAACCGACTACCTGGTGCAGGACCGGAACCGCTGCCTCGTCTTCTTTTCGTCTCACCCTCCCAAGGAGCGGCGCAATCGTGTCGGCTGCATGCAGACCGTCGACGGCGGCCGCTCGTTCGAGTTTCTGTCGTGGGTCACTCCATCGACAAAGTTCAATTCGGTCATGAGCCAGACGGTCCAGTTCGACGATCGCGAATTCGTACTGACCTACAGAAAGATTGATCGCGAAGGAAAAGAACCCGATTCGATCGAAGCGTTTCGGTCAGCTGATGGATGCCGGACCTGGGAATACCTGAGCACCGTGAAGGTGATGAAAACCCATTCCAATCCGCCGGCTCTGGTCAAGCTGCGTGACGGGCGTCTCTGTTGCGCGTACGGAGATCGGCATGCGTCGGAAATCCGCGCGCGATACAGTGACGACAAAGGGCGCACGTGGGGGCCGGAACTCGTCATTCGCGACGACTTCAAGCCGCTCGACCAGGATCCCGACTCGCAGAAGCGCGGTCTTGCGGATCTGGGTTACGTTCGGCTGGTTCAGCGATCGGACGGCAGGCTGGTCGCCATGTACTACTGGGCAACCGCGCAGAATCCGCAGCAGCACATCGCGGTCTCCATCTGGAAGCCGTAGAGCAAGCCGGCTTCGAAACGCGTCCGCCGAACGCGAATGGCGCGGCGATGGTTGACGACGGCCTCTGTCGGGTTCTTCTCACTTTTCATCCGGCTGCATCGTGTGTTGCAGGTCGATCATCGCCTGCTGCCCGACCTTCAGCATCCCCTGGTGCGGTCGGTCGAGATCGACGATCAGGTAGAGCACGCCGGCGAAGGAGACCGCGAGAAACAGCATTGCCGGCGAACGCCGCGTGGCGGACAGCCCCGCCTGGTAACCCATGGAAGCCATCCCGACGAAAGCGAGCGAGAAGAGTCCAATCCAGATTGTGATCGGAATGCGGCTGCGCGCTCCGACGAGCAGCCGCGTCGCATGGAGATCGATCATTTCATTCAACGACTGAATGTACACTCCGGTCAGGACGGAGTCCGAGTGCTTTTCCGCAGCCGCGACAGCCTGGTCCCAGATTTTCTCGTGCAGCTCTTCTGAACGTTGAACCGTTTCGGTGATCGTTCCTTCCTGCACGGCTCGGATGCGGATATCGACGTACTCCCGGAGCAGTTTGGCCGTTTCCGACCGCTGCGGTTCCGGGAGTAAACGCGCGCGAAGGTAGGTCGTTCCGATCGCGTTTGCTTCGTTGAGTATTGTCGTGCGGCGCGCGTCGAATCGGGAAGCCGCGAGACTGAAAGTGAACGCGAGCATGAAGGCCAGGAGACCGAGAATTGCTCCCACCATCGCGCCGATCGGCGCTTCTTTCTCTCCAACCGCGTGGTTGTGCCGCCATCTTCCGATCTGATATCCGGCTTCCAGACCGACCAGCGCCATGACGGTGGCCGCCGCGAAGAAAATACCCAGCGGGATCGCATCCAGCGGTTCGAAGACCATTTTCACTCCATTTTAACTTCCCGCAGGTGCGGGGACTTTGCCGGTAGAACTTCGCCGTTCGAAATAGGCCGTTCGTCCACCTTTTAACACGGCATCCGCACTCAGGGTCGCAAAGAGGTGCAACGTTCGGGCAATGACTCCCGTCCAGCCGGTCTGATGATTCGCACCCAACCCGGCTCCATTGTCGCCGTGGAAGTACTCGTAGAACTGCAGGTAGTCGCGCCAGTTCGGATCGTCCTGGAACTTCCGAGTTCCACCGTAGACGGCGCGCTGCCCCGTTTTGTCCCGGAGGAAAATGTTCGCAAGCCGCCGCGAGATTTCCTCAGCGACCTGGTACAGGTTCATCATCTGTCCGGAGCCGGTGGGGCATTCAATCAGGAAATCGTTGCCGTAATAGCTGTAGTACTGCAGCAATGCCCGGATGATGAGGGCGTTGACCGGCATCCAGATCGGCCCGCGCCAGTTGGAATTGCCTCCGAACATGCCGCTGTCGGATTCCGCCGGCAAGTACGAAACACGGTATTCCCGGCCGCCTGCATACATGACGTACGGGTGATCGGCGTGGTAACGCGACAGCGACCGCACGCCGAACCGACTGAGAAATTCGTTCTCGTCAAGCATCCTCGACAAGACGCGGCGGAGCTGGGTTTCATTCAGAATGGAAGCCAGGCGGCGACCGTTGGTACCGACCTTGAGCGGGTCGTGGATCGAAGCCCGCAGTTCGGGACGCGAATCGAGAAAACTGAGATATCGCTCGCCGACTTCCGGGTATTTCTTCATCACCTCACCTTCGTACGCCGTTGCAGCGCACAGAGGGAGGAGACCGACCATCGAACGAACCTTGAGCCGTTGGGCCTGACCGTTGGGCAGGCGCAGGACGTCGTAGAAGAATCCGTCTTCTTCGTCCCACATCCCCGTGTCCCCTCCCATGTGTCCCATTGCCGAGGCGATCCACAGGAAGTGTTCGACGAACTTACTGACCATGTCGGTGTAGTCCGCATCGGTCATCGCCAGTTCGATGGAGATTTCAAGCATGTTCTGGCAGAAGAGGGCCATCCAGGCGGTGCCGTCGGCCTGTTCGAGATATCCGCCGGTCGGCAGCGGGGCGCTGCGGTCGAAAACGCCGATGTTGTCGAGCCCAAGAAAGCCTCCCTCGAAAACATTCTTGCCGGTCCGGTCCTTTCGATTGACCCACCAGGTGAAGTTGAGGAGCAGCTTATGAAAAATGCTCTTCAGCCAGTCCTTGTCCCCTTCTCCTTTGCGCGCTTTTTCCAGCCGGTAGGTGAATATTGTGGACCAGGCATGGACCGGCGGATTGACATCCCCGAAATTCCATTCATACGCCGGAATCTGCCCGTTG
>JBFWWA010000457.1:0-4566 GCA_050246455.1 Planctomycetaceae bacterium | reverse complement strand
CCGCGGGGGCCGGGTCGCTGTCAGCCGGCTTCGCGGCTTCGGCAGTGGGAGCCGGCTTCTTTTCGGATTTCACAGCGTCCGAATCGGATTCCTTCTGCGACGGCCCCGACGGTGACGATTGCGGGATGCTTGTGCGCCCGCGCAGGTTTTCGCGCGCCGTCCCGGGGGGAATCATTGAAAGCGAGACGCGCCGTCTTTCGAGGTCCACCCCGAGCACCCAAACGGTGACAACATCCCCCACCGCCGCGATCTCATGCGGCGAACGAACGAAGCGCCGCGCAAGCTGGCTGATGTGAACCAGTCCGCTGTCTTTGAGGCCGACATCCACAAACACTCCGAAATCGACGACGTTGAGCACCGTCCCCCGCAGCTCCATCCCCTCGCTCAGGTCTTCGAGTTTGATGACTCCCTGCTTGAAGAGGGGTCCGGGCGTATCGCTGCGCGGGTCTCGCCCCGGGCGGGAAAGAGCGTCTAGAATGTCTTTGAGCGTCGGCAATCCGACTCCGACTTCGTCGGCAATTTCGGCCGTCGAGACAATCCGCTCACTCAGCACGGAGACATCCGTCGCTCCCGGCGTTTCCGGAAGAGCGAGCTTGTTCAGAACCTTTCGAGCCGCGGCGTAACTCTCCGGATGGATCCACGTGCCGTCGAGAGGTTCCTCACCACCGGTGATCTTGAGAAAACCGGCCGACTGCGTGAACGTGGCATCGCCGATCCCCTGCACTTCGCGCAATTGTTTCCGGTTCGCGAAGCGACCGTGTTCGTCACGCCACGCTACGACGCGACGCGCGATCAGCTGATTGAAACCGGAAACGTAGCGCAGCAGCGAAGCGCTTGCGGTGTTCAGATCAACCCCGACATAGTTCACGCACGACTCGATGACGTGGTCGAGCGACTCCTGCAGCATCTTGGGGCTGACGTCGTGCTGATACATGCCGACGCCGATATGCTGCGGCTCAATCTTCACGAGCTCGCTCAGTGGATCCAGAAGTCGGCGGCCGATGGAAATGGTTCCGCGCACAGTTGCGTCGAGATCAGGGAACTCCTCCCTGGCGATGAGGCTCGCCGAGTAAACGCTCGCGCCCGCTTCGTTGACAATAACGTACTGAGCGTCGGAGACCTGCTCGGCAATCGTTTCGGAAATCAGCTCCTCGCATTCGCGGCAGGCGGTGCCGTTTCCAATCGCAATCACGCGGCAGTGATGCTCACGGAGAAAACCAGCAAGTTTTTCGCGCGTCTGTGCACGCTTGTCGGCGGGACCTGACACATAAATGACGTCGTGCCCAAGCAGCTTCCCGAACTCGTCGAGTGCGACGAGCTTACAGCCGGTGCGAAAGCCGGGATCGATGGCCACAACGCGCCGGCCGGAAAGGGGCGCCTGCAGCAGCAGGTTCTTGAGATTCTGTGCAAACACCGAAACCGCCTGGGCTTCGGCGCGTTCGGTCAGTTCCTTCCGGATTTCTCGTTCAAGACTCGGCAGGATGAGCCGTTCCAGCGAATCGGCCACACAACGCTCGAGAAAGTTTGAGAACCTTCGTTGTTCGAGACCGAGCCTTGCGCTGACTGCGGAATTTGCCTGCACATCGTCCCACTCGAGACGCACTCGAAGCGCCCCTGCCTCTTCGCCGCGATTGATCGCAAGGCAGCGATGCGGCGGGACGCGCGAAACCTGCTCCGAGTACTCGAAATAGTCCCGGTAGTCCTGGCCCGTTTCCCGCCCGGACTTCGTAGCGGAAACTGTCAAACGCCCCGACTTCCAGGCAACCCCGCGGGCCGCTTCCCGCACTTCCGCATCATCTGCGATCCGTTCCGCCAGAATGTCGGACGCCCCTTGCAGCACGTCTTCCTTCGAGGGAAGTTCCTTGCCCGGGTCAACCAGTTGCTCCGCGGCGCGGTCCAGATCCGAAAGCGCCGGATCGGATAACCAGATTCGGTCGGCAAACGGCTCGAGGCCCCGTTCGCGGGCTGTCGTACCGCGTGTCCGCCGTTTCGGCCGGTATGGAAGATACAGATCTTCGAGACGCTTCAACGAGTCGGCCGAGGCAATCGCTGCTCGCAGTTCGGGCGTAAGCTTCCCCTGCGAGTCAATGAGCCGGGTGATTGTCTGCGCCCGCTCGACAAGCTGACGAACGCTCGACGCCCGCTCCTGAATGCGGCGGATCTGCTCTTCGTCGAGATTCCCCGTCCGTTCCTTGCGGTAGCGTGTGATGAATGGAACCGTGTTCCCCTCATCGAGAAGCGCGACCACGTTTTGAACCTGCTCCAGGCTGAGCGAAAGCTCTCGCGCCACAGGTCGCAGATCGACCGGCGTGACTCCGTTCATAGATTCCATCCGCGAGGAAGGTATCGTATCGCCATGTCCCCCATGGTAACGGAATCAGGGAAAAGGCTACAGGCTACGGGCTCCAGGTCACTGGGGAAAAGTTTTCAACGACGTGAAGCACACCCCATCCGGTTCAACCGCTCTCGGCGGTTGCATGTCAGAGACTCGTTCGAAACACCGGCAGAATCTGCCGGTCCATTCTCACCGAACCATCGGTGCGGCCGTAGTCGGTCGCCCGTAATCCGCGTTCCGCAGCATCGGAATTTTTGTTGAAGGCGGCGCAACCCCACTGCCGATAAACAGAGGAGACGATGCAAGGTCGTCAGAGACACGAGAGATTCCGGGACGGATCGTCCGGACCTCTGCGGAACAAACGAAGCGGCGGCGTGGAATGGGATGTTCCCTGCCGAAAGCTTCGCCGCAGCGACAAATCTCGAGTCGACACAACAGGGAAGGATGACAATGCGACCTCGACTCCGACTTTTCACCGGTGACGATGACTGCACGGCCGTAGCGGAACCCGAACAGGTGAATGTCCGCCTCGGTGACATCACCCGCATCCTCGCCGAAGCGGTTCGCCGCAATCGGACCTGGCTCTCCGACTTCGAAGACGACGAGGTTCGCATCTCGACCGATCTGTACGAAGTCATTTCCGCGTATCTGCACCTCCGGCCGAGCGCCTGAGCCTCCGGAAATCGAGCGCGGTCGAATCATCGCTGCGCTGCCGGTATGATTCTCTGAAAACGGCTCGCCGTCGATCGGCGACTCCGCTCGGAGAACTGCACCGTGACGACCTCAAAGCTCCGCCAAGACGCCGAAGCGATCTGGAAGGCGGGAGTTGACGCGGTCGATTCCGGCCGACTGGTCCGCCGCGCTGTTCGCCTCGAACCGGCATCGGAATCCGGCAGACGGTGGCTTGCCATCGATCGGGAACGATACGACGTTTCAAATGTGGGCCGGATCGCTGTCGTCGGTGCGGGAAAGGCCGGGGCCGGGATGGCGGCCGCACTGGAAGAGATCCTGAGCGCCGCGGGCCTGCTCGATCGCGTGACCGGCTGGATCAATGTCCCTGCCGATTGCGTCCGGCCGCTCCGGAAAATTCACCTGCATGCCGCCCGCCCGGCGGGTGTCAATGAGCCGACGGACGAAGGAGTTCGCGGCGCCGAGAGAATCCTCGAGATCGTCTCCGGGCTCGATGCGCGCGATCTTTGCATCGTGATCATTTCCGGCGGCGGGAGTGCCCTGCTCCCGGCTCCGGTTCCGGAAATCACGCTCGAAGACAAGCGGGCAGTGACGCGGTTCCTGATGTCGAACGGAGCAACGATCCGAGAACTCAACACCGTCCGCAAGCAGCTTTCTCGCATCAAAGGGGGCGGGCTTGCTCGTGCGTCGCACGCCGGATCGACGATCGCACTCATCATCTCCGACATCATCGGTGATCCGCTCGACATGATTGCGTCAGGTCCGACGGTCGTCGAATCGACGAGACCGGGCGATGCGCTCGCCGTGCTGAAAGGTTTCGCACGGGATCGAAACGCAATCCCGGCCAGGGTCTGGAATTACCTGGAACATGCGTCATCCACAGCCAGCGATGAAACTCCGCATCACCCTGCGAGCGTCCGCAACATTGTGATTGGTAACAATCAAGTCGCCATTGAGGCCGCAGCGGATTGTGCGCGGAAGCTTGGGTACGCGGTCGAATCGCTGGGCTCGTTGAATGAGGGGGAAGCGCGAGATGTCGGCCGCGATCTGGCACTGAGAAGCCGGAAGATCCGGAACACCCGCCCGACGGACCAGCAGCCGGTCTGCATTCTCAGCGGTGGCGAGCCCGTCGTTCATCTCGCGAAATCGGGCAAGCCGCGGAAAGGTGGCCGCAATCAGGAATTGGCACTTGCGGCGCTCATCGAACTTTGGCCCGATGGAATCGAGCGAATCGCGATTCTGTCCGGGGGGACTGACGGCGAAGATGGTCCGACCGATGCCGCGGGCGCGGTCATTGATACTGACGTTTTCCAGATCGCGAGAGGACGACAGCTCGACCCGGCATCGTTCCTGTCAATCAACAATGCCTATCCATTTTTCGATGAAACCGGCGGGTTGCTGAAGACGGGACCAACGCACACGAACGTCATGGACTTGCGCGTTGCACTGATCGGCGGAAGCTGACTGTTACAGCGGTCAGGCGGCGCGTCCCTTGCTGGCCTTGTCCGTCCGGCGCGTTTCGTTGCCGGTCGTCGCAGCTG
>JBFWWA010000456.1:0-4579 GCA_050246455.1 Planctomycetaceae bacterium | reverse complement strand
CGAATGCGCCTCGTGGATCGTCGACATCGAGCAACGAGACGCGACCTTGTCGGACTTTACAGGCAATCCGATATCGATACTCCAGTCGCGTCGAATGAATCGTTACGTATCGGACCACTGATGCTTCGTATTCGGCTTGTGCTTCCGATGCGCGCATCGCCCAGGAGACTTCGAGCTCTCGGGATCCGCTAATCGGTGTGGCGAACGTTGAACCGCTACGGCTCATCGGAAAATGATCTCGGCCGAACATGACCTGTTGGGGCGGTTCGCCGTCGCTGAATCTGATCTCTGCCGTACCGGTCGGTATCTGCGGAATTCCGATGCGAAAACCGCTTCCCCCGAGCTGCGGAACGGGAACCGGATAGAGCTTCAGCGAGATCTCGACAATCTCAACGTGAGAAACTGACTGAGCCGATGAGTTCTTGCCTTGACCCTTCTTTCTCTCGAGTTCGACGATATAACCTGTATCGCCGGCTGCCGTCAGGACGGGCTGCGGCTTGCCGTCGACCTTGCAGGCGTCGAGAGCATCGAGATTCACGTTCGTAATCGGGAGCCGGACGCGCACTTGCGGGGCTCTTGAGACGAGCGCAACGCGATATCGCGCTTCCAGCGCCGTCGTCTGACGTACGTCGACAATCCCTGCATACTTCGCCGAAGTGATCAAATAGTCCGGGGCTGCGCTATTCCGTGCGGCAGTCTCGCTACGAAGCATTTCGATCAGTGCAGGCGGGACGTAAACGAGGCTCTGGTCTCCTGCAGCGGGCTTCCCGTTTTCATCGACTGGCACCAGAATCGAGTAACGCTCCGGTTGACCGCCGATCGCGTTCGTTGTCTTTGATCCAGCACCCTCAATTCCTTGTCGACTCGATGCTGCCGGCGGCGCCTGCGGCGATTCCTGCGCCCAGCCGGAGGCAATCAGCCCCGCAATCAGTATTGCGGACGAGGCTGAACCCCGGACGAGCGTTGCCGTGCTGCCGAGAGGGATTCGTTTTGCCTGTGCGGCAAGCGAATCGATGCTGACGAACCATCGGATCGGGACAGCGACGGCGAGAATCGTTCCGATACAGACGGAGCCGGCAATCTGCGCGGCGACCGGTGGCAGAAACATGGCGGCGACGAGCGTTGCAGTAAGCCAGATTGGAAGCAGCGACCTGAAAAAACGTGCCCCGGGTGTCACGACTTTCAGACGTTCCCAGAGTCGTCGCTCGGAACGATTGTGTTGCACTGGAAGGCGAAGCAGGGACAAACGAATCAGCAGCCCCGCGAGAATCGACCCGAACAGCACAATCCATGACAAGAGTCTGGCTCGGCCGGCGTGCCAGAGCGTGATCGACAGCGTTTCCGGAAGCCGAGGAGCGGAAGCCCGCCAGACCTTTCGTCTTGTCCGCTCAGCAGACGCATCGGCTCCGGTTTCGGAGATCATTTCATCAACGATCGCCTCTTCACCGTTGGAAAACTCCGGTTGGCTCTTCGACTCAATCGATCCGTCCGCACCGAAATCGAACCATGTCGAAAGCTTCAGCGGGTTGAAAATCGAAGCTTCGACGGGGCGAGCCAGAGCGCCAAAGATTCGCGACGACCAGGGAATTTGCGGAAGTGCGTCGATCAGTGTAACCGAGGTTGGTTCGTCGAAGAGCAGATAGCCGTGCGGGAGTTCGAACTCCCAGTCGAATCGAAGTATTTCGTGCGAAGTGACAATCAGCGCGATTTCTCGAATATCCTGCAGCCATGCCGTTCGCGAGTCTGATCGATACTCGACTTCGATCGTGTTCAATTCGCGGCGGAGGAGGGCGGGAAGCACCAGTTCTTCGCCCTGGCGAGTCGGGCGAACGGTTTGTCCGTTGAGGCGGACTGCAAGCAAAGTTGTGTTCGCCGGCGTCCGAAACCGGAACCCGTCCATCTGCGGATTCGGGTCGATGAAATACTGGGCGATGTGGTAATCCTGTCCGGCTCCCGGCGATGAGAGACGCGACCGGAGTCGTAGGGCTGCGAAGCGCATCGGCGTCTCGTTCGCCGCAGGAGTGCTGACCCGAAGGGTCAGGGCGTCTTGCGGAGTTCGATAAGTCCAGGCTCGCCGCGCGTTTCTGTTTGCCGCATCATTCTCTGACACGACGCGGTCAGCATTTGTCGATTCGTCAGCGTGCATCCCCGTGGGTTCCGACTCGACATCAATGTCTTCCGGCGCAATCCACTCGATTCGCCCCCCGAAACTGCGCGCACCGGGCACGAAGACGAGTGTGGATGCGGTCGAAGGAGTCAGTCCACCGGTACGTTGCCCTTGAATGCGGAACGAATTTCGCTGCGGGCGAGGAAGCCGAAACTCCCAAAGCTCTCCTCCCGCCGGGAGGTTCCACCGCGCTTCCTGAGTTGGAGCCACGCGGCGCGGCTGCAGGGCGGCGGAATCCGCACCGGAGCTGATCATCCATTCGAACGGTTTCCCCGCGGTGGATAGAAAGACCAGAAGGCTCTCGACAGCTTCACCTTGCGGCACGATATCGATCGCAACTCCTTCGCGAAGTTTGTCGCGCGCAATTTCCAGTCGGATGGCTGCTCTGGCTTCGAGCGCCCGCTCCCGCGTTTCGAAAGCGACGGTGCCGTCGGCGCCTGGCCCTGAGGCATTCAGTACGATTCGGTTCAACTCGTTCTTGCCTGACGTTTCGGTCCAGAGCGGAGATTCGCGAAACGTTGCCGGAAGCTCGTCTTCCGACAACTGTCGGAAATCGGAGTCTGAACCGAGATTTGCCGAGATCGAGCGAGAATGCGTGATCAGCAGCCATTCGTCGAGGCTCGTGCAATCGCGAGGCTCGAGCGTCGACAGTTTGAGCGGTTCCCCCGCCGGGAGCGGCACTCGAGCGGCGATAACCCGAACCCGTTTCGGGTCCGACGCGTTCACCGATTTCAGGAACTCGATGCTCAGAAGACGCGATCCGTTCTCGTTCGATCTGATTTCCCAGTTCGTGATTACCGAGTCCTCTGAACGGGGGACGACCATGCTGACTTCCCATCCTGCCGGAAGAGCGCACGTCAGCTCGAATGCGCTGCCGGCCGCGGTTTGCCAGTCGATGTCCGACACGATCTTCCACGATTCCGGCTCGATGCTCAGATGTGATATGACGCGCGCAGCGAGTGCCAGTCGCGGACGCGAGATCTCGACAGTCAACGTTGCGTCACGCTTCAATTGTCGGAACTGGAACGTTTCTCCGCCGCTGGTCGATGAGACTGCGGAGGCAGAGCGGAAGCCTTTTCCCTCATCGAATGAACGGAGTTCGAGCGGGCTGTCGATCTTCAGTTGGTATTGCCCTGAAAGAAACACGGCTCCTTCAATCTGAATCTGCGGGAGTGTCCATCGCTGTTCGAAATGAGGCGGCGCAAATGCATCGATTCGGATGGATCGTGTTGGTCCGATCATCATTTCGGGCAATCGAATCGAGACGCGCTGGCGTGAACCAAGCTTTCGTACAGACATGCCGAGCGCGATTTCTCCCGCCCCATAGCTGACCGAATCGATCTCCATGTCGGCCGGAAAGTCCAGCTGCAGTCGGTCCGTCGGCGCCGAGAAGATCTCAGCGTTGATGCGCGTCTGCACCTGGACTCCGTCTTCACCGATGGAACACTGAACGTCGCTCTCGTAGGCAATCTGCGGGGAAACGCTTCCTGTCGGCCGAGCGGCGCTTACAACCAGCTTGCACGTCGTATGGCTTCCGAGATGGATTCGCCAAAGTTTGCGGCCAGGGAGATCGGTCGAAGTCGGACCGAGTACATCGCCGACGTTGGAGCGAAGCGCCCGATCATCCGGAAGAACGAGCTCGAAGTCGCAGACGGCTGCCGGAGGAAAGTGGAGGTCGAACTCGGTTCCATGCGCCAGTCTGCGACCACGCATCTGCCAGTTTCCGACCAGATTCCCATGCGGTCGATCGACGAGGAGTGCTGTGCGCCCGGCGCTGGTTGCGCCCCAAAGCGCATCAATCTCCGGCCTGGCGGCCTCAATGGGAAGGCGTGGCTTGTTTGCATCAGTGGAATTCGGACGGCTTGGATGATGAGGCCGATGGGGCACCGATCCCCATCGCAGTCGAGAAACCGTAAGGTTCAGGGGCTCCAATTCGAGCAGTGCAGCGTCGGCATTTTGAAGTTCGACCTCCGCATTCAGTCGACCATCACGGAGGGATTCGCCATCGAACTCCGCCCGGTAAATTGCCCGATTGATCCAGACCTGGCTCGGTCGATCGGGTTCGGCCGCAATACCGGCAATCAGGTTTTCGAAATCCTGTCTGCCGATCGGTTCATAACCTTTCGACAGTTCGGCAAGTTTGTTCGCCGGCACATAGACGCGGCGAATCTCCGGGACTTTTGCGACGGGGCGGTCATCTGCATGGTTCGCAGGAAGCGCGAACAAGATTGCGATGGCGCAGAGTGCAATCCGCACCGCTGAGCGCTCATGTGCACCGTAACAGGATCTCGTACGGTGCCTGTCTCGATGAAACGGGTTCATCGATGCGATCCGGAGTCGGATGATGACAGCGATGCCGCCAGATCCTCTGGAGCAGGGCGCATCGCGGTGGGATCATCCGAACCCGCTCCC
>JBFWWA010000455.1:0-4593 GCA_050246455.1 Planctomycetaceae bacterium | reverse complement strand
CCGCTTCCGCGTCCCGGCAATGGACGACGAACGGAAGATCCAGCCGCCGCGCGAGGTCGAGATGCCGCGTGAAATACTCCGCCTGCAGGTCGATCGGCGCGTAGTCCCAGTAGCGATCGAGCCCCGTCTCGCCGATGCCGACGACCCTGGACGCGGTGGCGAGCCGTTCGATCGCTTCCCAGTCGCCCGGCTGCGCCTGTGAGACGTAATTCGGCTGAATTCCGATGACGGCGTAAACCTGCGGGTACTTTGCAGCCAGCTCGACCGCATTCCGGCTCGTCTCGAGCGTCGTCCCGATGGTGATGATATTCGTCACTCCTTCGGCCACCGCGCGGGCGACGACTTCGTCGCAATCCCCGCGGAACGCCTCTTCATCGAGATGAGCGTGCGTGTCGATCACGGGAAGATTTCACCACGGAGAGACGGAGCCCGGGAAAGAATTCGACGAGCGGGCAGTCGATGAGCACACCGGGAATTCGGGAAATGGAGTCGTGCCATTTCTTCTCCGTGCACTCCGTGTCTCCGTGGTGCACGCGTCTCCCTTAGCCCGCCGCGACCGGCGAGCGCGCCTTGGCGAGGCCCTGCAGACGAGCAACCGTGTCTTTCTCGCCGGTGAGGATCGATTCGAGCAAGTGAGCCGCCTCGGGATCATCGGCGGCAATCTCGCGGCTTGCCTTCGCGACAGCGTCGACAACCTGCTGCTCGCTCTCGACCAGCAGCGACAGCAGATAATCGAGGGCAATGTAGTGCAGGTCGGTGAACTCGGCGGGATAGACACCGAACGTCACGGCCACTTCACGATCGATCAGCAATTCGACGAGGGCTGCGACATGCTCGCGGCGACGCTCCGCAACCGCCAGAATCTCGCGCTGCTCGGCCTCACCGTCTTTCGCCGTCCAGGGCCACGCTTCCTGAACGTACATCAGCAGGCTCCGGTTGAGCGTGATGAGCAGGTCATTCAGGATTTCGTTCCGGTTGTTCGCCATGAACGGGGCCACTTCCCATGCAGTATCTGGAAGAATCGAATCGGTTCAGACAACGACTTCGCGCGGTCACTACAGCTTCGCGACACGCTCGACCACGGTGACCGCCACGCCATTCGCCAGCCGGCTCAAAACGTCAATGCTGATGCCCGAAAGAAGAACCGGCAGCGTCACAATCAAAACGTACCAGCGCGACGCCCAGGCTTCATCGGCACGCCGCGACATCTCCGGGCGCGGTGCAATGAACATCGCCTTCAGAATCCGGACGTAATAAAACAGGCTGAAGACCGTGTTGAGGCCGCCGATCACGAGGATCAGCCACATCGACCAGTGAACGTAACCCGCCTGCATCAGCGATGAGAAAATCACCAGCTTCCCGAAGAATCCGCCGAAAGGAGGAAGTCCGATGAGGCTGAAGACACAGGCCCCCATGCAGACGCACAGGAACGGCGCCTGCTGAGCCAGGCCGTTGTAGTCTTCAATTTCCTCGCTGTAGATTTCGTTCCGGATGAGCGCGACAATTGCGAACGCCCCGAGATTCATGAACAGGTAGACAATGAGGTAGTACAGCAGCCCCTCGATCGCGCGGGAGCCGTCGACCTGACGATCGACTCGGGCGCTCTCCGGGCCGTTGAGGATCACCAGCATCGCGGCAATCGCCATCATCATGTAGCCGGCGTGCGCAATCGTCGAATAGGCAAGAAGCCGTTTGACGTTTTTCTGGGTGTAAGCCGCCAGGTTGCCGAAGGTCGCCGTGACCGCCGCCACCACACCGAGCCCGATGCCGAGCGAGTAATTGATCTCCGTCAGCATCGCCCCGTTCGTTCCCATGAGTGCGACACAGAACCGGACCAGAAGCCCGAACGCCGCCGCTTTCGATGCAACCGAGAGGAAACCGCCGACCTCGGCCGAGGCTCCCTCGAACGCGTCCGGACACCAGAAGTGAAACGGAACGATCGACAGCTTGAACGCAATTCCGACAAGCACCATGAGTGCCGCCAGCACAACGGTGCGGACCGTCGGGTCCGCCATGCCGCCACCGCTCGCAAGAATCTGATTGAGCCGTCCCGCCATCTCCGGCAGGTTGGCCGTGCCGAGCATTCCCGCCAGAAGGCTGATGCCGTAAAGCATGACGCCGGCGGCACCCGCACCATAAACGACGTACTTGAGCGACGCCTCGCTCGAAAGCTTGCGTCCCTTCAGGAAGCCGACCATCGCGTAACTCGGCACGCTCGTCATCTCGATTCCGAGGAACAGAATCAGGAGATGGTTCGCGGAGACCATCAGCAGCATGCCGATCGTCGAGCCGATGAGCAGTGTGTAAAAGTCCGGGCCGTCCTCGTTATCGGGAATTCCAGAGAGGACTGTCAGAGCGATCACGAGGATCAGAAACAGCAGCAGGAACATCCGGAAGAAAACGGTGAACCGGTCGTGAATCAGAAGGCCTGTAAACAGTTCCTGGGTGAAATTCCCCTGTTGCTGCAGATCCATGAACTGCCAGTAAACGCAGCCGAAGCTGACGAGCGCTCCCAGAAGTGCAACCCAATGGGACGGGAGCAGGCGGTCGGCACTGAACAGTCGGACGAAGAGGAGCGCGACGATCGTCGCGCAGAGCGCGAGTTCCGAGCCGAACAACGGCCAAAGCGAATTGCCGGTGTCCTGCCAAAGGCGCGAGAGCAACGTGTCGAAATTCATGAATCTGCTTTACAAAGCGTGTCGTATGTTCCGACTTTGTTTTCGAAGCTGCGGGCCTCTCGGCCACGCGGACGCTATTTCCCAATCAGGTTCTGAGCGGTCGAGATCGCGCCGGCGGCTGCCTGGTAACCCTTGTCGAGCGATTGAACGAGCAGCTCGGTCGACCCGTGCATCACGTCGAACATGAACCGCGGGTAGACGCCCAGCAGAATCGCGAACGCGAGGAGAATCCAGGCAATCGTCGCTTCGCGGCCGTTCATCGGCGTGATCGCTTCGGCGTGCGGTCCCTTGTACTCGGCACCGAGATACACCCGTTGGATCGCCCAGAGAATGTAACCTGCGGTGAGAATCACACCCGAGGCGCAGATGATCGCCAGTAGCGGGCTGAAGCTCCACGAGCTCAAGACGACAAAAACTTCGCCGATGAATCCGCACAGACCCGGAAGACCGAGGCCGGCGAAGAAGATTCCGACGGCGAGAGCCGTGTAATGCGGCATGAGCCCGGCCAGTCCGCCGAACTGATTGAGGTCGCGGTGATGGACGCGGTCGTAAATCACGCCGACCATAAAGAACATGCCGGCCGAGGAAACGCCGTGTGCAAGCATCTGGAACATCGCGCCGTTGATGCCCATCAGCCAGTAGTTCGCATTCGTTGCCGCTCCGCTGGCTTCGTTGATCTTCCAGACAGCCAGACCGACCAGCACGTAACCCATGTGGCTGACCGAACTGTAAGCGACCATGCGCTTGAAGTCGGTCTGAGCGAGAGCCGCGAAGGCGCCGTAGATGATGCTGATCGCGCCGATTGCCACGAGGGCATACGCGGCGTACTGCGCCCCGTACGGGCAAATGGGAAACGCGATGCGGATGATGCCGTAGCCACCCATCTTCAGAAGGACGCCCGCCAGGATCATGCTGATCGGCGTCGGAGCTTCGACGTGAGCGTCGGGAAGCCAGGTGTGGAACGGGAAGGTCGGGACCTTAATCGCGAATCCGATGAAGAGCAGGATGAAGGCGGTGATCTGCACCGTCGGGCTGAACGCAACGCCCGCAATCTGCCCCTGCCCGATCTGCGCGAGCCGCATGATGTCGAACGTCGGCGGGAGCGAGCCGTTCGGCCCGGTGCTGCCGAAGTAGAACATCAGAAGCGCGATGAGCATCAGCACGCCGCCGGCGAGCGTGTACAGGAAGAACTTGATCGCGGCGTATTCCTTCCGCGGTCCGCCCCAGATGCCGATGAGGAAGTACATCGGCAGGAGCATCACTTCCCAGAAGATGTAGAACAGGAAGAAGTCGAGGGCGAGGAAGACGCCGAGCATTCCCGTTTCCAGGATCAGAAACAGAATGAGGTAGCCCTTGACGTGCTTCGTAATGCTCCACGACGCCATCATCGCCAGGAAGCTGACGAAGCTGGTGAGCATGACGAGCGGAAGGCTGATCCCGTCAAAGCCCAGTCGGTAAAAGATGTTCCAGTTGGCGATCCATTCGAACGCGACACCGCGCGTCCCGTCGGCCGCAAGAGGCTGAATTCCGGGGTCGGCCACATTGAAACGGCCCCACAGGAAGACCGTCGCCACCAAGGTGACCGCGGTCACCGCGAGCGCGAAGTAGCGCATCAGGTCTTCTTCCTTCTTGGAGAATCCGAGAAGGAGAAGCGCCCCGATCGTCGGTGCGAAAATGATGAACGAGAGAAGTCCAGCGTCACTCATGATTGAATTCTCGAACCAGTAGGGCCGGCTTGGACGGCCGATGGACCAGAGTCTGAGATTATTGTGGTTCGGTCGGCAGGGCCGACCGAGAACTTATTTCGGAAACAGCGTGAACAAAAGCACGAACAACGTCAGCACCGACAGGGCAATGAACATGACGTACTGCCGGAGGAGGCCGGTCTGAATCGACCGCAGTGACCGGCCGATCG
>JBFWWA010000454.1:0-4617 GCA_050246455.1 Planctomycetaceae bacterium | reverse complement strand
CGTCAGAAATTTCAATGCGTTTTGCCCAGACGGAACGGAACAGATTCTGCGGATTCGGAAAATTTCGCCCTGGTCGGGATCCGAAAACCGGTTGATGTCTATCGATGAATCGGCGGCCGGAACCGAACGCGATGGGACGATCCAAAACGGCGGATACCCGATAGGCAAAAAAAAAACGACAGTGAAGAACGCTCTGACAGACCCCCGAGATCCCCCCCTGGACGACTCAACCTATGGCCGAGCACTCGGACGAAGTGCGCACGCTCGATGACCTTCGCGCGTATATTCATCGCGAACTCTGTGAACGCGAGAATCTGCTGGCGGATCAGTTCCGGATGACGGAAATGTCGCTCCGCCGCCGAGGCCGGGATTGCGGACTTCAGTTCTCCCTGCATGGGCCGCGCAGTGTCCGGCTCGGAGCTATCTGGGCATCCGACCACAACTACGTCTACTTTTACGACGCGCAGGGGGTCCGCTATGCCAAGGTGCGGCTGAGAAACCGACTCCTTCCCTCGGAACCACAGCACTCGGCCGCCTGAGCTTCGCCTGCGGCTAGCGGCGTTCATTCCTCGGCGCGCGAAGTAATATGCTGCGCTTGCTTCGGATCCGTCTCGGGGAAGTCGCTGCGGAAGTGCGTGCCTCGACTCTCGGTCCGGGCGAGGGCGGACGATATCACGAGCCGAGCCGCCAGCAGCATGTTCTGCAGCTCCCAGCCGTGTGGCTCCTTGAACTCACGCCGGGAAACGTAGCTGTCCCAGAATCCGACCTGCTCGGCAGCTTCACGCAGTCCCGCGTCATCGCGCCGGATGCCGACGTTCCGCCACATGATGCTCGCGAGCGAATTGCGCAGGTCTTCGAGATCGAGATGATCGTCGTCCTGCGCGAGCTCCGGCCATTCCGCCGTGAGCGGCAAAGCCGTGAAGCTGTCGGGCTGAGCGGCCGCGCGGCGAGAGGCTTCGCGGCCTGCACGCAACCCGAAAACAAGCCCTTCCAGCAAGCTGTTCGATCCCAGACGATTCGCGCCGTGGAGTCCGCTGGATGTCGCTTCGCCCGCCGCCCAGAGGCCGGGTAGTGTCGTCGCACCGTTCTCGTCGACCGTCACCCCGCCGATCATGTAGTGGGCACCGGGGCGTACGGGGACGAGATCGCGCGTGATGTCGATGCCGAACTCGCTGCAGACCTTCGCGATGTGCGGGAAGCGCGCCAGTACGCGTTCGCGTGGCAAGTGCGAGAGATCGAGATAGACGCAGGGGTGCCGCGTCTTCTCCATCTGCGAAGTGATCGCGCGGCTCACGACGTCGCGCGGCGCGAGCTCGAGGGCGTCATCATAGTCGGCCATGAAGCGATAGCCGGTGGAGTCTTTCAGATAAGCTCCTTCGCCGCGAGCCGCTTCCGAAATGAGGTGCCGGGAACTCCCCGCGATGTAAAGAACCGTGGGGTGAAACTGGACGAATTCCATGTCGCGCAGTTCGGCTCCGGCGCGGCAGGCGACGGCGTGCCCGTCGGCGGTGGCGATTTCCGGGTTGGTCGTCTCGCGGTAGAGTCGGCCGGCGCCGCCGGTGCAGAGGATCGTCTGCTTTGCCCAGATGAAGGTGCGGCCATGCCATTGATTCCAGACCAGTGCGCCGCGGCAGACTCCTTCATGCGTGAGCAGATCGATGGTGAAGGTCTTCTCCCAGATCTGCACGCCGCGCTCGTCCTGGATCCGCTCGACCAGCGCGCGCATCACCTCTTTTCCAGTGGCGTCTCCGAGTGCGTGAACGATGCGGCGATGGCTGTGCCCCCCCTCCTGGGTGAGCGCGATTTCGCCGTCAATCGTGTCGAAATTGGCGCCGAGATCCATCAGCTCGCGAATTCGTCCCGGTGCTTCACCGACGACCATCTCGACGATTCGGCTGTCGCAGAGTCCCTTGCCGGCGGCAATTGTGTCGGCGGCGTGGTTCGCAAAGGCATCGAGCGGATCGAAGACCCCCGCGATTCCGCCTTGGGCGTACGCGCTGTTCGATTGCAGCATCGTGTCTTTTGTAACGACGACCGTTTCCAGCCCCGGTTCCACCGCGAGCGCCGCCCGCAACCCGGCGATTCCGGCGCCGATGATCAGAACATCCGCGAACGTATGCGGAATCCGCTTCGGATCAAACCGAACCAGATAACGTCGCCGAGGGGAGACATGCAGCCGCGTCAAAGCAGAACTCCGGACGGACCAATAAGGAATGCAGGAAGGCTGGAACGAGAAGAATTCCAAATGGACAAAGGCGACGATTGCTGAGTGATTACCCTCTTCACATCGAGCCTGGGTTTTGCGAAATTCCGCAACCGGCCGTGTCGCCAGCCCAGTGCTTTCAAATACGAGCGAAAATCGGTCCAGCTTCCCCGTCAGATCGTCATGCAGGAGAAGCCGCCGTCGACAATCAGGTTTTCTCCGGTGAGGAAGCTGCCGGCATTCGGTGATGCAAGAAGCAGCAGAGCCCCTGCGAGTTCTTTGGGGGATCCGAACCGGTCCATCGGCGTGTGGTTCATTACTTTCTCCACGCGTTCCGGTGTCAGGACTGCACGGTTCTGTTCGGCCGGAAAGAAGCCGGGAGAGAGAGAGTTCACGCGGATTCCCTGAGTTGCCCACTCGCGGGCGAGGTTCCGCGTCAGGCTGATCACGGCCGCTTTCGTTGCGGAATACGTGAATACGCGAGACAGCGGAAGGCCGCCGCTCACGGATGCGATATTGATGATCGAGGCCCGCGTCTTCTGTTCGAGCATGTACTTGCCGAAGACCTGGCAGCCGAGACGGACGCTGCGAAGGTTGCTGTTGATCAGCCGGTCCCATTCGTCGTCTTCGATCTCCAGGAAGGGGGTTGCGGAATTGACGCCCGCCCCGTTGACGAGGACGTCAGCGCTCCGCTTGTTCTTCGCGAGGTGACGGACGACGGCTTCGAGGTCCTTGCGGCTGGTGGCATCGGCCGAAAAGAATTCGGCGCTTCCCCCCGCCTGTTTGATGCGCTCGGCACATGTCTCTCCATGATCGCGGTTGCGGCCGACAACGAGCGTGTGCGCCCCGGCTCCCGCCAGTGCGTCGCAGAAAGCCCCCCCGAGCACACCGGTCCCGCCAATGACAATGGCGGTCTTTTCCTCGAGTCCAAACAGCCCTTTGAGATATGTCTCCGGAGTCATGCGCTTCCCCGTGTCGTTGCATCGCAATGCGGATTTCATCTATTGGCGCTGAGCTATCAACGCTTCGGCTTCATATAGTATGCTCTGCCGGACGACGCGCCACAATCAACCTCGAGAGACCGAGCCGCGATGCCAAACGACCTCGGAGCGCCGAAGCGAAGCGACTGCCGGGAAGGGGCGCTGATCTGCTCTCTGATTGCGGCTTTGCTGGCGGCGATTGCGATCGGACTCCGTACCGGGTTCCCGGATCTGCTGGCGACAACGGTGCTCCGATCGCTGGGATTGAGCTGGATTCTGATTCACCTCCCGTGGTTATTCCAGATCGCTTCGAGCCGTGCTGTCGGCGGGGACGAGGATTCACTCCGCTGGTGGAACTGCGATTCGATCAGGACCCTTGCGGCGCTTTTTCTGGTTGCTGCTGTTGCTGTGGCGATCACCCGGATTGGCATTTCACTCGGTGACGTCGTTTTGCCGATGGGAGGAGCGCTGGTCGCTGCCCGGTTCGCCGCCTCGTTCCTGCAGCGCGAAGACGACCGATCGTGGCTGCGCGCGATCGCACTCATTGCCTTCGCGGGGTTTCTCGGCATCTATGGAGCCTCTGCGATCTGGGGGAGCGGCTACCAGAACCCGCTCTTCATGGAACGGCTGGCGAGCGGCGCCGGGCATATCGATACTCTCTTTCATGCCGCAGTCAGCAACATGATCCGGACGCAAGGTGTTCCCAGCACCGGACTCGATGGCGCACCGTTTCTGCATTACCACTTCGGATCGCACGGGCTCATTGCCTTCCTCTGCAATCTGATCGGCGTCTCGGTGATTGACTTCTACAACGTCGGCTACGCGATCGTCTTCGTGCCGTTTCTGCTGCAGTGCTTGGTCGCCTTCGCCGGCGATCTTGCGTCGTGCGGGAAGGAGCAGCGAACCGGCCTCGGTTTCTGGTTCGTTGTCTGTATCGGCATCGCCGGCTTTCTTCCGCTCGATTCGGGGTTCGCGACTCCGTCGGCTCGAACGTCCATCTTCGTGAGCGAGTCGTACTTGATCGGCGTTGCGATTTCCCTGCCGGCCGTCGCGGCTGCCGTTCGATTCTTTCGACATCAGGTCACGGATGGGTCGCGTCCCGCTGCGGCAGGATGGATCGCGGGTTCCCTGATATTCCCAACCCTGCTTGCGGCAATCTGCCTCGCGAAACTGTCGATCATGCTGGTGCTGGCATCGGCGGCCGTATACGGGGTCCTGCGTCTGAAGCTCTTTCGAGTTCCGGGCGCGATCGTCATTCTGCTGCTCTCGGCAGCTGCCGCGACGGTTGCTTTCCGACTGACTTACAGCCCCGGCTACGAAGAGGAAACGGGGCTCGAACCGTTCGGTTTTCTGCGGGGGAACGTCCGGAGCGAGTGGTGGTCGCTCTATTGGGTCGTTTATTACGGCTGGGTCTGGGTCTACCTGGCGATTCGC
>JBFWWA010000453.1:0-4624 GCA_050246455.1 Planctomycetaceae bacterium | reverse complement strand
GGCGGTCAGACTCAAAGTCACAACCGCTGCACTACAGATTCTGATCCATTGCATAAGACAGAGTCTCCTTCCCTTGGGATTCTTCTTCGTGGCCGTCCGAACTTGGTGGCCTTGTGTCGGCAGAACTGTTTCGTAGGCGGCGTTCCCCCTTGGAACGGAATTCCAGGCCGCCGGCGACGCGCGTCGGTTGGGTCACTTGATTCCGATCACAAAGCGAGTTCGACGGCGAAAACGTTTTCAGCACTCTCCTGGCGACTGGTACAGGTTCGCCTTGGATCTGGTTGGGGCGCAATGCCCTCTCGCGTCAATTCCTTGGCAGTGTCGTTGTGTGACTCCTTCAAACTTGGGCTTTGAAGGCTGGTGCAATCTATCGGCGGCACTGATTTGGCCGCTTGAATCTCTCAAGTCGGTTATTACCAAAATGGTTACGTCAAATATGGTGCCGGTTTTCGCGGCCGTATCGCTTATTGAAAATGGATGCGACCTTGACGTCTGCAGGCAGCCGAATCAGGGCATTCACGCGTTAAGATGGGCGAGGTGCGGGACTCCCGGTAAGCTCCAAAAGGGTGTTCTGATATGCCAAAGACACCCGTAATTCCGGCGCACCGGAATGCACCAGCCGTCCAAAAAAACGATTCGGCGGAACATCGCGAACTTCGCCGATTCAGCGCGCGTTCCGAACGCGCAAACTCTAACGGAGTGTGCACTGTACGCGCTCGACGAATTCGCGACGCGCGCTCAAACTCCGGAGACCGTGCAACACGCGACGGACCAGCGAAGGAACGAGAACCCTCAAATGGAGAACGCGCGCGGAAGCGCTACAGAGCGCGCAGTGAGTGGCCGGACCTCTTGAGGTCCACCATCATTCTCCGCTACGGCCCCGGCGAGTTCGACTAACCTTCGCGCTCGAGCAGCTGCAGCAGGTAGCGGCCATAGCTGTTCTTCTTCATGGGATCCGCGAGCCGAGTCAGCTGATCGCTGTCGATGTATTTCATTCGCCACGCGATTTCTTCCGGGCAGGCGACTTTGAGGCCCTGCCGAGTTTCGAGCACGTGAACGAATGTGCTCGCTTCCACGTGCGACTCATGCGTCCCCGTATCGAGCCAGGCAGTGCCGCGACCAAAGATCTCAACCTGCAGCGAACCTCGGTTGAGATACTCGCGATTGACGTCAGTAATTTCGAGCTCACCGCGCGGCGAAGGCTTGAGACCCTTCGTGATCTCGACGACGTCCCGGTCGTAGAAGTAGAGTCCGGTGACGGCGAAGTTCGACTTCGGCCGCGCAGGCTTCTCTTCAATCTCGATCGGCTTGCCGTTTTTGTCGAGCACTACGACGCCGTAACGCTCCGGATCCACGACGTGATAGGCAAAGACCGTCGCCCCTTCGGACCACTGTGCAGCGCGCCGGAGGCTGTCGCTGAGATTCTCGCCGTAATAAATGTTATCGCCGAGAATCAGGCAGGAGAGCGAGTTTCCGATAAACTTCTCGCCAATGAGAAATGCCAGCGCAAGTCCCCCGGGTTCCGGCTGTTCCGCGTACTTCAGTTCCAGGCCCCATTGCGAGCCGTCACCCAGAAGGCGTTCAAATAACGGCAGGTCGTGCGGCGTGCTGATGATCAGAATCTCGCGAATACCCGCCAGCATGAGCGTGGTGAGAGGGTAGTACACCATCGGCTTGTCGTATACCGGCAGCAACTGCTTGCTGACGACGCGCGTGGCCGGGTAAAGGCGTGTCCCGGAGCCGCCGGCGAGAATGATTCCTTTTCGTTCCGGAAGTGCGGCCGTCGTTCGTTCGTCCGTGCGGTTCATTCAGTGTAGCTTTCGTGTACGAATTTCAATTTGCTGCGGGACGTTCCATCGTGAAATCGCAGTATTGCATCAACGACGGCCCTTCGATGCGAGATCCCTGCTAGCGGTCCGCTGACTGCAGCAGCTCACGATAGTATTGAATCGTCCGGCGCAGCCCGGTGTCGAGGTCGACTTTCGGAGACCATTCCAGCAAACGCCGCGCCCGAGAGATGTCGGGACAGCGTTGTTTCGGGTCATCGG
Organism: Planctomycetaceae bacterium; assembly: GCA_050246455.1. GTDB lineage: Bacteria > Planctomycetota > Planctomycetia > Planctomycetales > Planctomycetaceae > CAZVJA01. The sequence continues at coordinate 2,576 of JBFWWA010000453.1, read as the reverse complement.
CCGGCAGTTCGACATATTTGAGTTCCGATTGCGAGCCGGTGATCTCCAGAACCTTCGTAGCGAGCTCGACCATTGAGTTCTCGACCGGGTTGCCGAGATTGACCGGGCCGACCTCCCGATCCTGATTCATCATTCGGATCATTCCCTCGATGAGATCGTCGACATAGCAGAACGATCGAGTCTGCTTGCCGTCTCCGTAAACGGTCAGAGGTTCATTTCGGAGGGCCTGCGTGATGAAGTTCGAGATGACCCGGCCGTCGTCCTGGGCCATCCGCGGACCGTAGGTGTTGAAAATGCGGATGATCCGAACTTCGACGCCGTGCGCGAGGTGGTAATTCATGCAGAGCGATTCCGCGACGCGTTTTCCTTCGTCATAGCAGCTGCGGGGGCCGATCGGATTGACGTGCCCCCAGTATTCCTCGGGTTGGGGGTGGATCTGCGGATCGCCGTAGACTTCCGACGTCGATGCGTGGAGAACGCGCGCTTTGCAGCGCTTCGCCACGCCGAGCACGTTGACCATCCCGACCGTCGAAGTCTTGATCGTCTTGATCGGATTGAACTGGTATGCCTGCGGGGAGGCGGGGCAGGCCAGGTTGTAAATCTGATCGACCTCGAGATAGACCGGACGGACGATGTCCTTGCGAACCAGCTCGAAACGGGGATGCTTGAGCAGGTGCGCGACGTTCGCTTTCTTGCCGGTAAAGAAATTGTCCAGGCAGATGACGTCGTCGCCGCGCTCGATGAGGCGGTCGCAAAGATGGCTGCCGAGAAAACCGGCGCCGCCGGTGACGAGTACTGAAGTCATTTTCGGAATACTCCGGGTCGATTCGACCGCCGAATCGGGGCGGTCATCAGGATGATGGATGGAGACGGGCCGGCCACCGACGTTGCCGTTCAGGAGAATTCAGAAACGTCGGCCGCCTAGGGACGTCTCGAAGTTCCTCAGAATTGCTGAGACGAGGTCGTTTCTATTGGCCGCCCGTTTTCAGTCGCTTTTTGAGAATGGTGAGGTATTCGACGACGTCAACGAGTTCGTCTTCCGACAATGTTTTCTGCAGATCGGCCGGCATCAGCGAGATGTTCTGCTTGCGCAGCTCTTCAATCTCCGACATCCTGATCGTCCGCTCGATCGCGTCGGCTCCCCGCAGCGTGATGGATTCCGGCGTACGGCTGATGAGAATTCCAGTGGCGACGTTTCCGCTTTCAAGCACGGCAACGTGTGTTTCATAGTTGTGACTGATCCCCGCGCTCGGATAGACGATCGATTCATAGCACGCCTGCCGGCTCAGCTTATCGCCGATCTCCGAGAGGTTCGGGCCGACTTCTCGACCAAGACCATCGACGACATGGCATTTCGCACACGTTCCCGTCGTATGAAACAGCATTCGACCGCGAATCGAATCGCCGCGCTTCCCGACCAGCTCCGCCAGTGGAGGAAGAGGCTTTTCGTTCCGGGAAGGGGGTGGGGGAAAGATCTTTTCAGCACGCGACTTCACGCCGCTCCAGGGGGCGAGATGCAGAGACGCCGCGGCGGCCTCCTTCAGGTCCGAATCCAGCTTGTTCGATTCCGCCCGATCGAGCAGTTCCTTGGCCGAATTCTTGAATCGGGCGAGTCCGCGAACAGCTTCCCGCTGCAGCTCGACCGGGCTTTCCTTATCGTCGACGATTCTCCAGAGGAGCGGCATGGCGGCGTTTGATTCGGAATTGCCGACCGCCTGCACCGTTTTGAGGGCTAGAGCGACATCCTTCTGCTTCAAACCTTGTTCGATGCCGCTCGTATCACTTTGTGAAAGCAGCATGCGGATCGCCTGGACGCCGAGTTTCTGATCAGGCTGTGCCTGGGCGAGAGCGACAAGGTCGGCGTTTCGATCGGCGACATGGAATTTCTGGATCAGGTCCAGGAACAATTCCGTACCGCGCGACTGATCGAGCACGTCATTGAGGACGGCGATGAGTTTCGGATCGTTCTTCGCTTCACTATCCGTAAGCCGCACGAGCGCTTCGCGTGTTGAAAACAGGTTGCGGGTCGAGGTTCGGTCCTGAGGTCCATGAACGAGTCGCAATAGAGCGGGCTGTTTGGATTTGTCATCGAGGAAGTCGAATGCGCGCAGGTAGCGCGGCAGTTCCGCTTCCGGGGTCTGAGGATCCGAAATCAGCGAGGCCAGCAATTCAGGCGTCCGCTTCGCGCGCGATCGCCACACGACGTCACGTCCCGCCGCCGACTTCCAATTGTCGCCGGCCGAGGCCAACCACGCTTCCAGGCAATCGTCCCAGCGTCCTTCGGCCGCAATCCCGAGCGCTTCGAGATACCAGCGATCCTTGCCGTCGTGTTGAGCTGCCAGCTCCGACCACAGCCGCGGCATATCGCCGGAAGGATTCTTCCGGAGCGCCAGTGCGCATTCACGGCGAACCTGCGGGGATGGATCGCGCACAAGCTCTTCCACGAGCGGGATCACGTTCATCTTCCGGCTGCGCGCAAGACGCAGCCCGGTCATCCGAATTTCCGGAATCGGATCGTCGAGCGCAAATGTGACGTAAGTTTCACCGCTCTTCGGCATCAGCCCCAATAGCCAGAG
>JBFWWA010000452.1:0-4627 GCA_050246455.1 Planctomycetaceae bacterium | reverse complement strand
TTCCCCGGCTCCGCGCCGTAAAGCTCCTGAATATGTTTCGGCTCGTGCCCGATGTTCATTACTTCAGGAACGGAAATCTGCATCCGGTAGGCGGAAGCTCGGCGGTGATGATGAACGTTTCCTTCCCTTCCCAGCCGTTCAGTTGCGGGAAGCGGTTGCCGCTGTGCGTCGTTGCCCGCATGGGCCAGACGCGCTCGAACTCGTTCCGGAGACGATTCAATTCCTGCCACGGATTCCAGGCTCGCAACGTGTGACTCATTTCTCTTTCTCCCTTTCTCGAAAAACGGACAGACGACGGCGATATCGAGTGACCGTCTGATTTCTTCTGCGTTCCGCCGCCCAATTGAGCTGGGCCGCGTTTCCAGTTTCCGACCCCACTCTCACCGGGTGTTTGAGGGTGCTCTGGTTGCTGGGGAGAATTTGCAAGGGACGTGCCAATCCAAACATTGCCACTCCGGGGATAATCCTAAGATTCTTAATAACAATGGCTTACGAACGAATCCGCATCGGAAGGCAGGTCCATCGGCCGTTTCGACATCGGGTCGAAAATGCCAATTTGGCACCCAGAATCACCCGGCCACATTGGCATATCCTGCAATTTCGACAGACTGCCATAATCCGCAAAACCAGCCGTTTGCAATCTGGGAAAGGGGCGAAGGGTCTGAGCCGTGAGTAAGGTTTTTGCAGCGACCGGAGGCCGTTCGGCGAATCGCAATCGGACCGGCCAATCTCGCGGTGCGTTCGCTCTCCCATGGTCCGATCTATATCGAAGACCCGGAGCAGCCGGCGGAGCCGGTGCATTCTGCGCCTTCACTTCGCCTCAGCCCGGTCCATTCCCTTGCGGGCAAACGATCGACGAACGTCCGAGGCAGCGCCTGCTCATGACTCAAAGTTTTGCTGGTTCGCGATCATTGGATGAGCGCCGACGACGTCGCCTGGCGACGGAATCGGGTGAACCAGGATCCGCCGATGCGGCAGCGCCGGTTCGTCGGCGTCGCGCGCGTCGCGGGAAGGGTGCGGACTCGAGCCGGCGGCGCCGCGCATCGCACTTTCCACTCCGGAAGCTGATCTCAGCACGATTCTGGAAGATCTGGGGGGTCGGAATCTGCGTGGTCGCGGCGGGTGCGGCATTGCTCGCGGGGACGTGGGCGGCAACGGAGCGCCCCGAACTCCTTGGCCCCGGCTTCGCGCGATACTTCGAGCCCTCTTCGACGCGCGCGGTGACCGGCTTCAACACGTTCATGCTGATCTCGTCGGCGCAGCTCGCATTTCTGATCTGGTGGGTCCGCTCGCGAAGCCTGCAGGATTTCTCGGGCAAGTACCGGATCTGGGCATGGGTCGGCCTGGGTGGATTCACGGCCGCAATGAGCTTGTCGACCGGCGCGCATCTGGCGTGGAGCGAGACCGTGAGCTGGCTGTGGGACATCGACTTCCCGCACAAGCAGACCTGGTTCTGGATGGCCCCCGCCCTGCTCTGGGGTCTGATCACGCTGCAGTTTCTGCGTCGCGAAATGCGCGAGTGCAGGTGGAGCCTGTCGCTCTTGTGGCTCTCGACACTGACATTCGGTGCGATTGCGGGCTGGCAGTTCGGCGAACTGCCCCAAAGCGTTACTGCGATGCTGCCGGCATCACGGGCGTTCTTGGAAACCTGCCTGATGACGTCAGCATGCTGTCTCGTATTTCAAAGCATGCTTCTGCATGCCCGGCACGTGATTTACACCTCGGTCGAGCCTCCGGCGCCGCGCGAATCGCGATTCCGCCTGTTCCGCTTCGGAAGTAAACCGGTCGAGGGAACCGGCGAAGGGCGTCGCACGCGGAAGAAGAAAAAGAAGCCCGCTGCGCGGACGACAACCCGCAAACGGACGGAATCGTCCTCTGCGGAGTCCGAAACGAAGACGGTGAAAGCTGCGGCCGCTGTCGAGACGGTCAAAGCAGCGCAACCGGCGGCTCGTCCCGGCAATGGAAACCAATCCGGATCTGCAATGCCGAACCCGCAATTGCAGAAGAATGCGCACCAGCAGGCCGCAAACGCGAAAAACAACCGCGCGGAAGATGACGACGACGACGCGGAGGAAGTGCGCGGCGGCAACAGCATGCGCAACAACAGCGATTCGATGCGCGGCCTCAGCAAGAAAGAACGCAAGCGCCTGAGGCAGATGGAACGCGACGAACGGCGCAGCCAGCACGCCGTCTAGAATCTCCATTCGGATTGCGCGCCGTTCGACCTGAACGATTGCGGCGACATTGCCGTGCGTTCGATCAGTCGATGCGCCGCACTCTGGTGCGCCTGATCGGTACTCTCCTCGACGTCGTACGGAGAGCCGACCGAATTGCTCAAACGGCGGTTGACTCCGCGCGCCCCCCTATTCAGAATGCGGGCAGTTGACTGGCCCGGCCATCTCTCCCCCATCGAAAGAGCTTTTGCGATGTCGAACGACCAATGGAACCAGGATCCTGACGGAAACTCGTTCGACCCGCAGTACAGTGAGGAAAGATACCAGGCGCCCAAGCCGGGCATGAGCACGGGCGTCAAGATTCTGATCGCGCTCGTGGTGCTCTTCGGCGGCGGCGTGCTCGTCTGCTGCGGCGGATTCGCGTACTTCACGTACATGTTCATGCCGCAGATCGAAACGACGCCGGCGGCAATCAATGCCGTCCGAGATGAAATTGTCACGATCACCCTTCCGCCGGAACTCGAGCCGGAGAGCGCGATCAAGATGGACAATTTCATCATGTCGTTCAAGACGGCTCATTATGAATCGAAAGATGACAAGTCGAGCTTTTCGATCGACGAGATCAATGCGAAGATGGGAGACGCCCCGCCTGATCAGGACGTACAGCTCCGCGACGCGATGGAGAAACAGGGACAGCGACGGCCCATCAAGGCGGATGAATCGTCCGTGAAGAAACTCAAAGTCAAAGGAGCCGATGTCGATTTCACCTTCTCGAAGGGAGTCGATTCGGCAACCGGCAAGAAGAAGCGACAAGTCACCGGCTCGTTCCCCGGAAAGGGAGGCAAGGCGTCGCTCACGTATCAGGCGGACGAAGAGAGCTACAAGGAAGACGACGTGATCAAGATGATCGAGTCGATTCAGTAGGCCGGGCTTCGGGCCTCGGGTCGAAACCTCAAAACAGGGCACGGTTCATTGACTGTGCCTTTTTTGATTCGACGGACTCGATCGGATCCGGCGCGCGTCCGGATTTGAGTTGGACGATCGCTCGGATACACCCCGCTCACCCCGGCCCTCTCCCCCGGCGGGGAGAGGGGGAACATTCCGGAGGAATCAGGCGGCGGGTTCGCCGGCCTGGCCGGAGGCGCGCTCGAGGGACTTGACCGCTTCCTTCTGGTTGGCGTCGAGCAGTTTCGTCGAGATGCGGTTGAGGCCGACGACCTGTTCGACGAGCGGGACATTGCGCCGCGGAGAACCGTCGTCGAGGCGGAGCGGCAGCTTCACGGTGAATGTGCTTCCCTTGCCGAACTCGCTGACGAGCAGCACTTCGCCTCCGAGCAGCTTCGACATTTCCTTGACGATCGAGAGTCCGAGTCCGGTGCCGCCGTATTCCCGGGTCATGGTGTCGCGCTGGCCGGGCAACGTCTGCCCCTGGCGGAACTTCTCGAAGACGAGTTCCTGCTCTTCGAGGGGAATGCCGACGCCGGTGTCTTCGACGATGAGTTCGAAGAATCTTTCGTCGACGACATTGGCACGGACGCGGACGCGCCCCCCTTCCGGCGTGAACTTGATGGCATTCGACAGGAGGTTGTTCAGGATCTGCTGCAACTTGAGCGGATCCTGAAGGAGCGTGGGAATACTTGCATCAATCTCTGAGCTGAGTTCGATGTTTTTCTTCTCGGCAAGCAGCACGAGCGAAGCGATCTGCCGCTCGATGAGGTCCGCCAAAGAGAACTCGACCGCCTGGATCTCCATTTTGCCGCTCTCGATTTTCGCGAGGTCGAGCAGGTCGTTGATGATGACCATCAGGTTGTTGCCGGAGATCTGAATGTTCTGCAGAAATCGCTTCTGTTTATCGGTGAGATTCGCGGAGCCGGCCAGCACCTCGCTGAATCCCAGGATGCTGTTGAGCGGCGTGCGGAGTTCGTGGCTCATGGTCGCGAGGAAGTCGTCCTTGAGCTTCGTCATTTCATAGAGTCGAAGGTTCTTCTGCGCGAGCTGATCGACCTTCGCATCGAGGTCGACGTTGACTTCGCGCAGCTCGTCCTGCACCGTCGCCTGGTGGCGGAGCATCCGGTTGAATGCGTGGCCGAGCTCTTCGAACTCGTCGCCGGTGCGAATGTCGGCTCGGAGGTCGAGTGTGCCGCGCGCAATTTCGTCGCTGATTTCTTTGAGGTGCAGCACGGGCTTCACGATGATGTAGCGGACCATCGCATAAAGCGCGAGCATCGCCAGGAAGGCGGTGACGATCGCCGTTGCCAGCAGAATTGCATAGTTGCGCGCGAGTGCGGATTTCGTGACCTGCAGCGGCAGGACGATTTTGATCACCCCCATCATCTCGCCCTCTTTCACTTGAGGATCGAGGTGAGGCTGGCCGTGACATCGCATGCACGATTTTTCGGCAGTCACCGCCATGTAGTAGTGATACTCATTTTTGGCGTCGACGATGTCGACCG
>JBFWWA010000451.1:0-4629 GCA_050246455.1 Planctomycetaceae bacterium | reverse complement strand
GTTTGCTTCATACAACCGCCAGTTCCCGCGCAGCTCCCAGACAAGAAAGCCGAAGACTCCCGGCAGCAGCAATACGATCGTTCCGGCCACGGTTCCGGCCATCGCCGTTCCCATCAGAGGCTCGAACAGTCTCGTCAGCGGAATCGAGAACGGCAGAATCAGTTTGTGCGACACCGTCACGACGGGAAAGTGCTTGATCGGATTGACCTGGGGTTCGATCAGCAGCGTGACGCAGAAACGGATCACGAACGTTGCAGCGGTCCAGATCACTCCGAGCGCCGCCTTGGCACCGAACACCAGCGACGACTCGCCGCTTTTGAACCTTAGCCATTCATCGACGCTGTAGAGCACCCGTTCGACGATTTCAAGAACGCGCTTGAACGTGTCCATGATCAAATCGAAAAGCGCGACGAAGAAATGAATCCGGATTCGATGCCACATCCGCTCCAGTCTTTCGGCGGCGACTTCTTCAATGTCGCGTCCGGCGCGCGAATTGAGCACAATCGTCAGCACCATCCAGACGAAGGCCGTGACCGCTCCGCTCGGTTCGTTGTAAAGCCGCAGCGTCGGCAGCGCCCAGCAGAAGAGCAACGTCAGCAGCAGCGGACTCATCAGATGCCGGCGGAAGATCGTCACCGGCATGCTTCGCAGGAAATCGCGAACGATGGCGAGCTCGTACAACTGCCGAGGCAGCTCGATAAACACCTGTCGCGATAATCTCCCGATCGCGCGCAGGGCTCGCCAGACAATCGCCCGAAACCGGGGCGCGTGCATCAGACCGTAAATGACGATCCCGATGCAGACCACGAGCGTGGTCCGCGACAGCGCCGCCTGCCAGTCGAACGGCGGCAGCTCCGTGGGATGCTCCTGCTTATGCCCCTGCACGACGTGCAGCATATGCTCCACAGCAACAAGCAACACATACGCGCCGCCGAACGGCAGTACGAGATTGAGCACCAGCCAGCGGCCAAGCCGGGTTCCGAACGCGAGCGAGCTCAACCGCTGCAGCCAGCGCAGGTAGAACGGCGCACGCTGATAGACCCCGTCGATGGCGACCGAAAGCTCACGGTCCGCCCGCAGCAACGGGTCCCCCTGCCACATCTCCGCCGGACCCGAAAGGTCGCTCAGCTTCAGCTGGCTTCGGGAGACGGCGTCCCGCAGGTCGCCCATGATCAGAAACCCGCGCTGCACGATTCCGTCAAGCAGTTCCTCAACAATTTTCCGAACGGCGAGCTCTTCCGGCACGTTGTCCGGTTTGAGTTCGACGTCATGGAGCGCTTTGCTGATGACGGGACGCAGCTGGCCGCGAAGTCGCGCTTCAGCCGCCTCCATCGATTCACGCAGGAGCTGCGCCAGCTTTTCGCGATTCTCCTGAGAGAGTTCCGCGTTCTTCAGTCGGCCGGCCGCGGTGCGGAGATGACGCGTCATCAGCACAACGCGTTGATTCGGCAAAGGACGGCGGAGCGGACGTCGGCCGAACGTCAGACCCCAGGTCAAAAGGTCGACAACGTACGTCTCGCGCTCATAGGCAAGACAGATCTTCTGCAGATCGTAAAGAAGGCGCGCGTTCGCATTCCAGAAGCCGATGGCGGAATGCGGGAGCAAGGCGGCGAGACTCTCCCGCCACGCATCCGCATGTCGCGGATCGAGACCGAGGGCGTTCTGCAGCCGGCTTGCAAGCTTGTCGAGCTCGCTCGAGACCCCGTCCTTCAGCATCCGCGCGGTTTCCGGCCAGGCGCCTCGCGCCGCCTGCCATTGTGTAATCGCCGAGCGAACCTGGTTTCCGCGCTGGCTGGCCCGCTCCGCGCGCTTGAGCATCATCTGCCGAGCCTTCTCCGTGATCGTTCGGCCAGCGGGAATCTCGAGCGGACTCGCCGCTTCCCGCGGAGTTTCCGCCCCTTTTGCAGCGGCATCCGTGTCGAACGTGGGGAGAGGAGCGCCGGCCAGACGCGTCGCCTGAAACACGAGCGGGGCATCGATGTCCTGTTGGAGGATTGCGTCGATCCGGTCGAAATCCCGCAGCGATGGAAAATAGAGAGCGAGCAGCTCCGGCCGAAAGCAGCGGTAGTCCCAGTAGATCGCGCAGAATTCCGTGAACGTCTTCTGCCGATTCCCGGGATCGAGCAGAATCGCCTCATTGCGCAGAACAGCGTCAATCTCATCAAACGGAACCTGCCCGATGCTGTCGATCCGCTGGCGGATGATCGCCCCCGTCAGCGTTCCCCTTGCGACACGTTCATCGAGCGCGATCTGAATGCGCGCCTGAAACAAGAGCCGCCAGTACCGTTGCAGCAGCGCCGCGCTTGTGGTCGTTGCGAGCTCGTCCTCCTCCGGACGCGCCAGCAGAATCACCCTTTCGGGCAACGTGCCGCCGGGATCATGGCTGAGCTCATCGGGTGAGACCACCTGTCGAAGATGGTCGGCCGAGACGATATATGTCTCCCGATGCGGCACCCGCGTCATCAGTCCGGGCAAGTCGAGATCGTGACGGATCACGCGGCGCAGAACGCGCGGCAGCACGGTGTATGCGGAAGGATCCGCCGAGCGCAGCGCTTCGTGAACGGCGGCCAGCATCGCGGCCGACTGTGTTGTGCCCGCCTCTGGGTTCACGCAGACTCCCCCGCACGCCAATTCGTCCGCGGATCGGCCATCCGCCGCGGCTCCAGCTCACCTGCATACCTACGGCAGCGAGAATCGAGCTCGCTGGCGCTCATCTTAGAAACTTGCCGCAAAACGCGTAAGGCGCGTCCCATTGTGACCCGCTGCCTGCGAGCCCGCGATACGCCCACTTCCCCATGGGGACCGCAAATCGGGTGGCATGCCCTGCCAAGGGCGTGGTCTTCGCGCAATGCATCCACGGGACGAGAGCGAAGCGGTTTCTCTGGCTTACCGCTTGTCGACCGGAACGAACGGCCGTTCGGTGGAGCCGGTGTAAATCTGGCGAGGCCGATTGATGCGGCTCGTCGCGTCGTCGCGCTGCTCTTTCCAGTGGGCAAGCCAACCGGGGAGTCGGCCGAGTGCGAACATCACGGTGAACATGTTCGTCGGAATTCCCATGGCGCGGTAGAGGATGCCGCTGTAGAAGTCGACGTTCGGGTACAGTTTCCGCTCGACGAAGTACGAATCGTTGAGGGCGACTTCTTCCAGCCTTTTGGCGATTTCGAGCAGCGGGTCGTTGATGCCGAGCTGGCTCAGCACCTCATCGGCGGTCTTACGGAGGATCGTGGCCCGCGGATCGAAATTCTTGTAAACGCGGTGGCCGAAGCCCATCAGGCGGAAGTTCGAGTTCTTGTCCTTCGCCATCGCCACGAACTTCTTGTAATCGCCCCCGTCCGCCTGAATCATCTCGAGCATCTCGATGACTTTCTGGTTCGCACCGCCGTGCAGCGGTCCCCACAGGGCGCAAATGCCGGCCGAGACGGAAGCGAACAGGTTCGCCTGGCTGCTGCCGACGAGTCTCACCGTCGACGTGCTGCAGTTCTGCTCATGATCCGCATGCAGAATAAGGAGCTTGTTGAGCGCACTTTCGAGCACTTTCGGAACAGCGTAAGGCTCGGTCGGAAACGCGAACATCATGTGCAGGAAATTCGCGGCGTACGACAGTTCATTCCGCGGGTACATGAACGGCTGCCCGACCGACTTCTTGTACGCATACGCGGCAATCGTCTTCGCCTTCGCGAGCAGCCGGACCATGTTCCGGTCTTCGTCCGGGTGCTGCATTTCCGGGTAGTAGCTCGAAAGTGAGGCGACCATCGACGAGAGGATCGCCATCGGATGCGCCGTGGCGGGGTATCCCTCGAAGAATTTCTTCATGTCTTCGTGGATCAGAGTGTGATACGTCAGCTTTTCCCGGAAATCGGCGAGCTGCTGTTTCGTCGGAAGCTCGCCGTAGATGAGCAGGTACGACACTTCCGAGAACGCGGCATTTTCGGCGAGCTGTTCGATCGAATAGCCGCGATAACGCAGAATCCCCTTCTCTCCGTCGATGAAGGTGATCGCGCTTTTGCACGAGCCGGTGTTGCCGTAGCCCGGGTCAAGCGTGATGGCACCGGTCGCGGAACGGAGCGAGGCGATATCGATGCCGCGTTCCCCTTCAGTGCCGGTGGTAATCGCAAGCTCCAGCTCGCGTCCGTCGAGAAGCAGTCGGGCGTTGCTCATGAGAATCAATTCCCGTTCATGGGATCAGCCGGCATCGCGAGTGCTTGCGGCCGGTCGGCGTGACAAATCGGGACGGAGTCATTTCGGTGGAAGGCAAGGCCGGTGGAGCGCGTCGCCGCGTATTCTCGTCCCCTTGCGGGTGTTTGGCAATCGAAGCGAAACAGTTTCGGCCCCCATTCGTTGGGGAATGGCTACGGGTTGCCCGCCGCTTTCGTGAGCTGCACGCCGTAATCCCAGAACTCGTTCTGCACCGGTCTGCGGCGAACGATGACGCCGTGATACCACTTCTGCTCGGTCGAGCTCGGGTTGAGGCAGAGAACGATGGTGTCTGTAACGATCTTGTAAGGGCTCAGAAAGCCGACGCCGTTGCAGGAAATGTTGCGGCTCCAGACCTCCAGCACCGTGTCGGATGTCGACGTTCCGTTATCGGACACGCCGGCACCCGAAACCTTGACGTGCAACTTTGTCCGG
>JBFWWA010000450.1:0-4634 GCA_050246455.1 Planctomycetaceae bacterium | reverse complement strand
AGGTTAGAAGTCGGTTTCACAAAACCCGGCAGGGTGACGGGCCGTTCTCCCGCGGAGCGGGATGAGAGATGGTTGGAAGTGACAAAGGAGTGTCTCAAGATGAAGATCTCGATGCGTGGCGGGCTGGCGACCGGCTTGGTGATGGTGATGCTGCTCGCGGCGGCTCAATTTGCGTCGCACCTGAACGCCGCCGATGAAGCGGAAGCCGCGGCTCGCAAGGAAGGGCAGCTCGACGTCAAGGCCCTCGGCAACATGATCGAGGCCATGGGCGTCGATGCGAAGCTCGACGACAAACGCTACGACTTCAACTTCAAAACCGTTTACGGCGGAGAAGAGTGGGAACTCTCGATGTCGGCCGTCCTCAGCCAGAACGAGAAATCGTTGTGGGTGATGGCGTGGCTCGACGAACTGCCGAAGTCGGCCGCCGACGTCCCGCGCACCGCGCTGTTGCGCCTTCTCGCCAACAACGACCGCATGGGGAACGGCAAGTTCTTTGCCTACATCCCGAGCAACCGCCGCTTCGTGCTGCAGCGCGTGGTCTCCAATGAAGACATGACCACCGCAACGTTCCGCGAACTGCTGCAGGACCTCGGCGCGAGCGTCGTCGAGACCTTCCCGCACTGGACCGTGAGCAACTGGAAGGCCTCCGAAACGGCCGCGAAGCCGTCGGACGAGGCGATTCCGTCGAACGAAGCGAAATCGGCTCCGGCCCATCCGCTCACCGAGACGCGTAAAGCGCCCTCGCGAAGCGCCGGCAAAGCGGCTCGCACGAAATCGAACGCGACTGAGTAATCGGATCGCACTCGCGGCGAAGCCAATGGAAACTCGAAGCCCGGGGAATGCGTTCCCCGGGCTTTTCTGTTGCGCGCTCCAAGGTCACTGACGATCTCACTCGTCGGGTAGCCGGGGCAATGGAATGTCGATTTTCGACGACCTGATCTTTCGGATGCGCGGGCACGCCGGCGCGAACTGCGTCCCGCAGGGACCGCGCGAGAATAGCCCAGCACTTCGAGGAATGCGAACACATCGACAAGCCCTGAGTCCCGGAGGGACGACTGACGAGTTTTGCCCAAAAACTCGGGTGGCACGTCCTGCAAAGAGCGTGGTCTTCGGGTGACGTCACCACACCCTTCGCAAGCTCAGGGCGTGTCACACGAACGCCGGGCGCGACTGCTCATTCGGCGCCTCAATGACTCGACACGCGCCTCATGGATGTTTCATTCGTGTTTCATTCTCTTGCCGGCAAAAAAAGGCAAAAGTCGTCATTGACGCTCAGCGGATTGAGGGGATGATGGCTGACAGAAGCAATGAACGGCACCAGGCAACGAAACCGAATCACGACAGGCCATCACAATGCGAACGGCACAATTCCAATCAGTTCCGGACAAGCAGGCGCAATGCATTGAAATCGTCGGGCGGGCTCCAATGGCGGTCGCACTTCAATCGATCTTCCCCAGCGACGGTCGATGCGGTCTGGAAAGTCGAACGGCAATGCGACGAGAGATCGGTGAGATCATGACGCCCCCCGGAATCATCGAGCGCTGGAATCGGACCGAATACGCCTCGTGTGACTTCGTCACCCGGACGCAGCGGCGTCCGGTCCAACCGATCGAATCCGCGATCGCAGCCGTCGGGACGGCTGTCGCATCACGGTCAATCGACGAAGCGCACCCCGCTTGCGGGAACGGCAATGGGACACGGCGCGCGTCGTTCTGGCTGTTGCTGCAAGTTGACGAGTCAGCGACTTACTCAGAGGTTGCATGCAGTCGATGTGCAACCTTTGAACGCAATTCCTGCAATCTTTGGACGAACATCGGGAGTGACTCAAACGATGCACGAAAATCGCCAGTCGATCGCGATCGAATGTCACTCCCGATGACAGTTGCAGCTTCAGTTGTCGACATCGATCGAGCGGTTGAAGCACCCGTATTGCACGGAGCAAAAAATAATCTCAGCGCAAAAAATAAGCCCGAAGGTTCAACCTTCGGGCGTCAGCAACGTTCGGACAGAGCGCAGTCCTGCGGCTCCGGCGCAGCGCCGCATCGGTTCAGTTGTTTTCCTGATCCTTGCGGAGCATTTCGTCGAGGATCACCGGATGGAGGTTGTCGTCGCGCTGTGAGGCCGGCTTGTAGTGCCGACGAGCCCAAGTGCGCAGACGGATTTCCTCCACGGGATCAACGTTCGCCCCTTCTTCAACAACGGGTTCAAACATCACGGCAGTATTCATCCCGAACCTTTCGCTCTTGTGCCCGAAACCTCAAATTGAAAAAGATCTCACCCCTCCCGAAAGAAGGGTGACGCGCGCAGTGTGCCTTACATCGTACAAGTCTAGTTGGGTTTCGCAATCTTTTCCCAGACCAATGCACGAATTTCCTCGTCACACCCTGAAGGGATTTCCCGCATTTTCCAAATCTCCGCACTAACCGATATTCTCGGCTCAACTCTGCTCCCGGGGCGTCAATGGAACCACTGTTCCCGCTTCAACTTGTGAGTTGACGCTCACGCCCGACGGAGAAACGGAACGGAAATCTTGACCCATCGGCGAGCTCCGATGAATTCCGTCTTCGCAAATCTCCCGAACGCAATGTTGTCAAACGGCAGCGTCCCTCAACCGCCCGAAAACGAATGACCGGTTCCGACAGAATCCGGCGGCTCACCGCAGAAACCAACGTCTTACGAAACCAGGTGATCGATTGAATCCGACCTTCGCAGATCTTGTTGCGTCTCGACGACAATGGATCGACTCCGTCCTCAAGCCGTGGTGTGTGGCGGCACCGCTCATTCAACTCAGGCTCGCGGAAATGGAGTGGAGCGATATCGCCGGGCGAGTGGACCCCGCCGCTTCACTCTGGGCCTGGGCCTGGAGCCGTTTTCCGAGCCTCGTGCATGACGGGCTGCCGGGTGTCAACGAGACGTACGAGGTCCGCGTCACGCTTCGAGACGGAAGCAGTCTCGAAGGGTATCCCGACAACCGCCGCACCGTCGGCGGGAGGCTCGCCCTCTTATGCCGTTCGGACGACGATCCGGGGCGGTTCGTCGAGGCCGAGCCGGTTTCGATCGATGAGATTGCCTACGTCGATCGGCTCGATTGAACACTCGCGCGCTCAAGCGAAGGCACGAGTCATGAAACATTCGTTCGACGCAACCGGCCGCTTACTTTCCGGGACGGACTTCAACCGCGGCGCCGATCGGCATGTCGGGCCACAGCTTCTGCACCGGATCAATTCGCAGCGGTACGAACGAGTCCTGAGCGTCGGTTCCCATCGGAACTTTCGCGATCGCCTGCGGCGGAGCGGTGCGAACGCGTCCCGCCCGGGTGTGACCTCCCGGGAACTCCAGATTGACGATCGAGCCGGCCGGAAACTGCGGCGCCCGTCGCGAGGGAATCTGAACCGAGAGAAATCGCTGTTCTTCGTCGAGGAGCATGACGATCGATTCACCCGCCGCGACCCGTTCTCCCTTGGCCTTCTTGTAGATGCCGACGGTTCCGTGCATCGTCGCCACAATCTCAACGCTCTTCGGCCGGCCTTCGACGCGCGTCAGTTCCTCAGTCGCCTCCGCGAGCCGGGCCTCGGCAAGCTGAACTCCCTGAGACCGGGCGATCTGCACCGGCAGGTCCTGCTTGAGCGCTTCGAGCTCCTTGAGCCGCGCATCGCAAAGCTCGACCTGCGCCTTCGAGACTTCCTGCGCGTTCCGGGCCGACTCCTGCTCGATCATCGCGCGAACGCGCGTCTCTTTGGTCGGCTTCGCCGGTTGAATGATCGGGTAGAGCGCCATCTCCGTCGAGGTGAGCTTGAACAGGCTGTCAGGTTCGGCCAGAAGCGATTCATTGAGCAGATCGGTCCAGGCAAAGGTTTCGATTTCATGGTCGAACTGCACCTGCATCAGGCCGGTCGATTTGAGACGGGTCTCGAGGATTTCCGCCTCGAGCTCTTTCATCCGCCACTTCAGATCGATGTCCGCCTTCGCGCGTGCCTGCTCGAGCTCTTTGTGGAGCAGATCGACTCGCTTCTTCAGCTCCGCAATCTGCGATTCCAGGGCTTCATCGACCACGACGAGAATCTTCTGTCCCGGTTCGACGCGCGTCCCTTCCGCAACCGCAATCTCTTCAATCCGCCCGGCTACGTTCGCAATCACCTCCGCCGAATCCGCTTCGAGGTACCCGAGGGTGGCGTTGTTTGCGGTGCGCGCAAGGACGGCGGTCGCGCCGATTCCCAGCAGAAGCGCGCCGAGGCAGAGCAGGGCGGCGCGGCTGCGCGGAGCGGGCCAGGGAAGCGAAGGTTGTGGAATCAAACCGGTGGTATCGACGGGTGTCATGCGGGTTGGTCGTCCTGCGCAACGGTTTCGCGACGCCGAGTTCGGCTGATTATCGGATCGACAGCCCGGTTATTCCGGATTGATCGGAATGGGTGTTCGAACGGCGAACGGTTGCATCAGGACGGCAAAATCAAATTCAACCGGTCGCGTTGGCAAGAGTTCCGGGGCTTTCCCAGATTCACAATTCCGCAAAACCGCACGTTTCGCCCCTGTCCGATGCGAGGTTATGCTGGGAATCCGTAAAACGGCCTCAATTCAGGAGTTCCCGATGCGCCCCCCGAAGTTGCCCGAATCGCTCACAAGCCGCCGCGGTTTTC
>JBFWWA010000449.1:0-4638 GCA_050246455.1 Planctomycetaceae bacterium | reverse complement strand
GGCCTCGCCACAGCTCGAGCATCGGGCGGTACATTTCGAATTCATTTTCACAATCCACTTGAACGATGCTGCCGCGGCAGTGCGCGCGAATCACAATGGACGCACGCAGCTTCCACCACATTGAAAATTCTGCAAACGTCGTCCGCCACAACAGCGGAAAACGCTCGGGATTGAACGGAATGTCCTCGCACGCCCCGGTCGAGCAGTCGAATGCATCCGCCACCGCGAACGGCTGACCTTGGCTGTATCGCCTCCGAATCCAGTCGTCGACATCCTCCGAAGCGGCGGCATCTCCTGGAATACACATCTCTTCCGCCGCACGATCGACAACGAATGTCGAATCCGAAATGCGACGGCAGGCGATCGGGACCGACTCGGCGAAACGAGCCGGCAGAAGCTCGAATGCTCCTGCAAACTGCGACACCAGACTGCTTGCATGTCTTGTTCCGAAACAGGCGGCGCACTGGTACGGCGACGGATAGTCCGCCACCCGAATCCAGGTTCCCCCGCTTCGCTCAATTTCCCGTTTCAACCGCTCAAGGATCCGCGCACGCACTTGTCGCTGCGCTCGGCTTGCAACGGGTGAAATTGCAGCCGAACCCCAGATTGGTGCCGTGTCGAGTGTCCGAACACCGCTGTCGCTCGCATGACGTGCGTCAGAGCAGGCTTCGGCGTTTCGGGAATCGAAAAGAAGGAGCTGCGCCGACGCATCGGCCGGTCGCGCGTGAATTGTCGTTGAATTGAGCGGCACGAGCGGCACGCCCGCCAGGCGCAGCCAGGACTCCGCCATCTGCGGCAAGCCGGCAGTCAGCAGCGGTAGCTCATGCACTCGGAGTCGTTGAGACATCGAACCTTCAGAGCCGACGTTGCGATCAGGACTTTGCCCCGGATGACTGTCACGTCCTGTGACCATACACCCGAAGCAGGTTCGATCGATCGTCGAAGATCGCCGGAAGACGTTCACTGTCTTCGCGGAGAAACTCGACCGGCGGCCAAAATGGAAATCGCTTAGAGAAATCAGAAAGTGAAATGAGTGGGGACGTCGAATCCCCGCTTGAAAGGCGGGCGGAACGATAGGGACTTTGCGAATTCTCGTCAACAGGTTTTCACAAAAGCGGCAATTTCTGCCCATGACAGGAGTTGGGACGAGCGGCGCGCCTGCGTGCGGCATAATTCTGCGGCGAAATCTGCGCGAGGGGGAAGTAAGTGAGACGAGGATGGATGATTGAAGCTTCGGTTGCTGCATCCGATGTCGTTCTCGATCGGTCGAAGTCCGACCGGTAGCCCGAAGCCTGTAGCCGGCAACCCGTTCCCATCTTGACATCCGAACACCTCGCCGCCAAACTGACGGGCGTCATACTTGAACGTGCCGAGCTGGGCAGTTTTCGCGGGCAAACATTCTTTCAACCCGCGGCACGTAATACATGCTCCCATCGGGCGTCGGGCTCGATGGGAGTTTTTCATTCCCGGTTCCAGTCCGGGAATGCGATTCGGGATGGAGACGCGAATGTCTCATATCCTCGTTGTCGATGACTCATCGGTCGACCGCCGACTCGCGAGCGGTCTTCTCGAGAAAGATTCGCGCTGGAAGATCTCGCAGGCCGCCAACGGCCGCGAAGCGCTCGCCGCCATGTCGTCGTGCATCCCCGATGTCGTCATCACGGATCTCGTGATGCCCGAGATCGACGGACTCGAGCTCGTCGCCGCGGCGAAGAACGACTACCCGCTCGTTCCCATCGTGCTGATGACTGGGAAGGGGAGCGAAGAGATCGCCCTTAAGGCGCTTCGGGCAGGAGCGGTCGGATACGTTCCCAAGAAACGCCTCAATCGCGAGCTGGTCAGCACGTCCCAGAAAATTCTCACGGCTTCAATAGAAGACCGATCGCTGGTCCGGCTGATGCATCGCATGACGGCGAACGAAGCATCGTTCGAGTTGCACAACGATCCCGCGCTCATCTTCGCCCTCGTCACTTACCTGCAGCAGATGATTCGCGCGCTCCCGCTGGCCGACGAAACCGACCGGCTTCGGGTTCGCCTGGCGGTTGAAGAAGCGCTTTCGAACGCCCTCTATCATGGAAACCTCGGATTTCAATCGGAGCTGTCCGACCTCGATCCCGGTGCGCGACAGGCGGAAGTCCTGGCGAGGGCGAGTGAAGCACCCTATCGCGACCGGCGCATCTCTGTGACAACATCCATCAGCCGCGCACGTGCGATCTTTACCATCCGAGATGAAGGGACCGGCTTCGACCCGTCGTCACTCATGGGGGCCACCCCTTCCGTCGACCTCGACCAGACTTTCGGCCGCGGCCTGCTCCTCATGCAGACTTTCATGGACGAAGTCCGCTACAACGCGACCGGCAACGAAGTGACGCTCGTCAAGCGGAGCAGCGTCGTTGGCGATGAAGCGGATGAAGTCGAGGACGAATCGTAATTCAAGCCAGTGCCAGGGTGGCATGCGTTCGGCTCGGCGAGGGGATGGAGCCGTGCAAATCGAGTGTGAATCTGGCAGCTAGTGTCCCGAAGTGATCCGACGACAAGTCGTCGGCTTGGGGATTTGCAGTTGCGCTCTCCGTGCAGTTCGATTCGAATTCTCCGGTAGCCGGTAGCCGGTAGCCGGTAGCCGGTAGCCGGTAGCCGGTAGCCGGTAGCCGGTAGCCGCCGATTCTCGGCCTGCCGTACGAGTGCAGTGTTCAGCCAAAAACAGGCCTTCGGATGTCCGAAAGCCCGCCGTTCCTCGAATTGTCTTCCTTTTGCCCCCCCTTGCAGAATAGCCTGATTTATAGGGTTAAATGCGCGCCGTGCGGTTGGTTTTGGGGGGCTGGTGATGATTGTCGACGATCTGCGGCGGGAAATCGAAGGAGATCGTGTCGTCGTATCGGCACGAATCACCTTTGAAGACTGCGATCGGAAGCCGGCGCGCATGCGGTTCGATTTCGATACGCGCCTCGCCGACGATGTGGAGTGCAACCCGAATGCATTTCTGGTCGCCACGGCCGCACCAGCGCGATACTGCGGCGAAAAGCGAGTCTTGATCGAGGGGACGATCTGTCCTGTACTGCGCGATAACGTTCTGACGGCATTGACGCAGTTGCGTGAATGGTACGACAAGAGCGGGGCCATTCCAGCAATCGAATCGACCGGTGGGCTCGGCGCGCGATCCCCGCGCAGCCCGCGTCGAGCCGGCCAGTTCTTCTCAGGAGGAATTGACGCGCTCGCCACGTTGCGTCGCAATCGCTTGCTGCTTCCCGCTGACCATGATTCGTCGATTCGCGACTGCATCAACGTATTCGGAATGCACACCGACGATTACCTGCCCGAAGACGCCTCGCCCAATCCGCAGCGCGTCGAGATGTGGGATCGAAATCTGGTGCAGTTGCGGAAGTTCGCCAAGGCCGCGGACGTCGACATTTATCAGATTCGCACGAACGCTGTCGGGATATTCAACAAGTCCGGGTTCCACTGCAGGGAGTACCACTCTGCGGTCATGACCAGCCTTGCGCACGTTCTCACCAGCCGTCTCAGCGACGTCTTTATTGCGTCGTCGGATTACGTCGGAGATGTTGCCCCGTGGGGTTCGCATCCACTCCTCGATCCGTACTACTCAAGCTCTGACCTGCAAGTCTTCCACGACGGAGTGCGCCTGACACGCCTGGAAAAGGTTCGACTCATTTCCGAATGGCCCGCCGCGCTTTCGGCGATTAACGTCTGTTCGAGCTGGACAGTACCGGAAAGCGGAATGAATTGCGGGGAATGCGGCAAATGCCTGCGCACGATGGTGGAATTGCTCGTCTGCGGAAAGCTGCATGAGGCAGCGACATTCCCGGCCCGCGATATTGACCCGGCACTCTTCAAAAGCGTGGTATTCCGAACCGTACAAGAAGTCGACTACTTCATGGAATGTATCGAACCGCTGCGGGCAATGGGGCGTGACGACCTCATCCGGGCGATTGACGAACGCATGTTGGAATATCGTCGATGGAGACGCAGTAAGTCGGGAAGTGGATTCAAGCAGCAACTCAAGAAGATCGACGAATTCGTACTCGGTGGCCAGATTCGGCAGCGCTGGCTGGCGTTCCGGGGTAACAACCCGGCCCAGGGAAACCGTCGCAAGCCACGTGCATCCGGCAATCCCCAGCGTTAGTGCGTGACCCAGAGGGCTTTATTGGAACGAATCCGGTGCCCCCCTGAGAATTGGAACTCAATGTCGTGGTTGGGAAATTTTCGGAGCGAGAGGGTTCTTGGCGATGATTGTTGACGACCTGCGGCGCGAAATCGAAGGAGAACGCGTCGTCATTTCGGCGCGGGTTAACTGGGAAAATAACGACCGGAAGCCGTCGCGCATCCGCTTCGAGGCCGAACGACATCTTGCGGGCGACTTCGAATGCAATCCGAACGCGTTCCTCGCGGCAACCGCGGCGCCGGCGATGTTCTACGGCGAACAGCGGGTCCTCATTGAAGGAAAGATCTGTCCGGTTCTGCGTGACAACCTCTTGACGGCCTTAACACAGCTGCGCGAATGGTACGACAAGAAACGAACGCTTCCGGAATTGGAATCGACGGAGGGGTTCGAGGCTCGAAAGTCGCGAAACCCGCGGCGCGCTGTGCAATTCTTTTCCGGAGGGATCGACGCACTCACGA
>JBFWWA010000448.1:0-4641 GCA_050246455.1 Planctomycetaceae bacterium | reverse complement strand
GACCCCGCTCCGGTCAATGATTTCGAGCGAACGGGCGACATACTCGCCGACACTCTCTCCCTTCCCCAGAGGCGACATGCTGAATTCGAGCAGTACCATAATCGGCTCCCAGGACGGATTGCGAGTATTGTAGACGGCCACCAAACGAAGCGGAAGGAACGCACCGCGGAACAGTGAGGCAAAAACGACTCGCTTCCCACCCGAGCCGACCGCAGGAATCTGAGAAGCGATTGCTATTCGGAATCGTTCTCCGCCCCCCGTTCCGCCGAGCGCAACGGAACGTCTTTCGACGGCACTCGGAGGTAGACGAGGGTCTGCTGCAGAATGCTGGCGGCGGCCGGCGCCGCAATTGTGCCGCCGTAATGTGTCCCGCCGACCGACGGCTCGTCGACGACGACCAGGACAAGTGCGCGCGGATCTTCCGCCGGAGCGCCGCAGAGAAAAGAGCTCACGTGCTTGTCGGTTGAATACTTCCCGGTCTTCGGATCCATTTTCTGAGCCGTGCCGGTCTTGCCGAACACAAGATAGCCGTCGAGTTGGGCCTTCTTGCCGGTCCCCCGCTTCACGACCTCGACCATCGGCTCTCGCACGACCCAGTCTGCGGCATCAGCCGAGACCGTGCGCGTCACGAGGGAAGTCGACGGCGCACCCGGCGCGGCGACGTCGGATGACAATGGCGAAAGATCGGCTTCGCGAAGCACCAGTCGCGGAGACCGGAGCACGCCGCTGTTTGCGAGCGCGCAGTGGGCGACAATCATCTGCAAAGGCGTGACAGCGATCTCCTGACCCATCGGCACCGAGCCGGTCGAGTACGACGTCCAGTTGCGAAGGGGATGCAGCATCCCACCCAGCTCGCCCGGCAGTTCGCTGCCTGTCGGCCGCCCGAATCCGAAGGTGATCGCTGCCTGATAGAGGCCTTCGTTTTTCAGTCGTTCGCCGATCTTCGCCATTCCGATGTTGCTCGACTTCACGAGAATATCGGTAACGCTCAATTCGCCGTAGTGATGCTCGTCATGCAGCACACGGCTGCCCATTTTGTACGAGCCGTGTTCGCAGTCGAAGGATTCGTGCGGATCGAGAACTCCCTTATCGATCGCAGCGGAAACGATGAACGGCTTGAATGTCGATCCCGGTTCGTACATTGAGGCGATCGCCGTATTCTTCCAGGCTGCATCGGGAACGTTCACCGGGTTGTTCGGGTCGAACGTCGGTCGCGATGCCATCGCGATGATATCCCCCGTGCGCGGGTCCATCACGATCGCGCAGGCCGCACTCGGCTTCCATTCCTCCATCACCTGTTCGAGTTCTCTTTCGACGAAGAGCTGCACGACAACGTCGAGCGTGAGGACCGCCGTTTCACCCGGCTGGGGCGGCTTGGTCACTTCGTCAAGGACGTCAATCACTCGACCGCGCGCATCGCGGACAACCATCCGACTTCCATCCTCACCGCGAAGCTGCGCATCGAGGCTTTGTTCCAGTCCTCCCCGACCCACTCCGTCGACGTCTCGCAGCCCGATGACGTGAGCGGCGAGTACGCCCTGCGGGTATTTTCGCAGATATTCCTCACGGAATCCCCAGGCGCGTTCGGGAAGATTGAGTGCGCGAACGGCCGCAACTTCCCCTTCCGTCAGCCGACGCTTGATCCAGAGGAATTTCTTGTCGCGACGGCGCTCGATCTGCTCGCACAGCTCTTCCGGATTGAGTTCGAGCGCGCCCGCAATCGATCGCGCGACATCCGCCGGGTTCTCAATTTTCTCGGGAACGACAAACAAGCTGCGAGAGGTGATCGTCGATGCGAGGAGACGTCCCTGCCGGTCCAGAATCTCACCGGGTCGCGCCGGGATCTTTTCCGTGAAGATGCGCTGCCGGTTCGCCTTCTCGGCGAACGGCTGACTGCCGAGCCACTGCACGTGGACCAGCCGCACGCAGAGCAACAACCCGGCGGCCGCAAAGAGAAAGACGAGCAGGCGAACCCGCCAGTTGGTGCAGAGCGAGCTTGTTCGAGTTCCCTGGTAAAAACTCATGACGACGACCGGTGACCCGCAGCCTGCGACTATCGCCAGAACAGAAGGGGCATGCGCCGGTCTTCCGTCTGAACCGGTTTTTCGGGCCGTTCCACTTCCAATTGGCCGCGATCGAGCGAGTCGATTGTGCGCACCGGGGCTCCGAGCAATTGCGTTTCCAGCCGGAGGCGGGCGTGGACGTCGCGCAAGGCATCCATGCGGTAGTGCTGCTGGCTGACGGCGCGGCGCAACTCGAGATTGCGCTTCTCGAGCCCGATCCCGACCAGCGAGATCAGGACGACAAGAACGATCGCACTGCCGAATCGGAAGTACATTCTTTCTTCATCGGTCTTCGTCGACGGCGTGCACAACGAACCCCCGGCGGGCGTCCGCCGGAAGCTCCAAATTGACACCGGCGTGCAGATCGTCCGGGCTCGACAATTTGTCCCGATTCATCTCGTAGATCTGAATCCACCGGGAATTGCGACCTAGGTGCCGTGAAGCAATCTGCGGCAGCGTATCGTGCGGTCCCACCCGGTACAGCCGTCGACCGCTATCATCCTGAAAGTACCCGGAGACGAGCTGAATCTCCGCATTTTCCACGATCTCTGCAGCGTGCACCTCGAAAAACTGCTTCGAGGGGGCGACGATCCGCGTCCCCGGCTGCAGCTCGTCGGCATTCGGAACCTCGTCCCGGTTCATGAGCGCGAGTGCCCGGAAGAATCGCGCAGTTCCGTATTTCTTACGCGAGATGTTCCAGAAGTTATCGCCAACCTGAACAACGTAAGTCTCATGTTCGATATGCCCCGGCCTCCCCGGATGCGGAGCAGGCGGCTCCGGATTCTCGATCGGTTGCGGCGGTTCAACGTGGACGTTCTCGACCGGCTCCGGAAGTTCCTCCGGTTCCGGCAATTCCCGAGGCTTCTTCGGGCGCGGTCCCGGCTTGCCGAACATATCCTCCGAGCCTTCGATAAATCCTTCCGCCTTGTGCTTCCGGAACTCTTCGTTGTCGCTCGGGACGTGCGATTTCCGCGCGACCTTGGGAGCCGGCGCAGAATCGTCGAACATGTCAGGATCTTTCTCGGCATCGTCGGCGGCGAAGACGTCAACATCCTTCCCGTGCGGGACAGGAGCCGGCTTTGCGTCGAACTCATCGCCGAGCTCACCGAACTCGTCTTTGCCGTGCGGAGCAGGAGCAGGCTTTTGCTTCGATGTCACAACCTTGTCCCCTTCACCGCCGAAGGGATCCTCGAACTCGTCCTTCTCATGACCGGCATGTGCGTCGTCGGCTTCGAAGGAATCCCCCTTTCCGAACTCGTCCTTGTCGTGAGCGTGGGGCCGTTGAACTTCAGGCTTGGGCGCAGGAGCAAGAGGCGTCCTCTTCAATTGCGGTTCACCGGCGAGCTTATCGCCACTCTGCGAATGGGCGTTGTCTTTTTCGAACGGTTCATCGAGACCAAGATCGTCATCGCTGAATGCCTTTTTGTCCGCCGCCGGTTTCGGCGCCGGAGCGGCTGGTTGTCCGTGTCCGCGAATGTTGCCGGCGACCGGAAACTCCTCTGACGCGGGAACGACCTTCGGCTTCGTGAATTCCTTCGGGGGAGGCGCCGGATTGCTCGTGTCGAGCTGCCCGGACTTGCCGTGGTTGTGACCCGCGTGCTTGTGCGCACGGTCGTCCTTCTCGAACGGCTGCTGGTCTCCCTTACCGAAGGTGCTCGTGTCGTCTTCGGGCTCCGGAGCATCGTTGGAATGGTCGATGCCGTTGGCGACTTCGAACTTGTGCCGCTCCACTTTCTTGTACACGACGACCCCGAAGGCGGTGACGATCAACAGGATCAGGATCATCCCGAGTTTTGTATTGCCGGCCATTCCGTGGCTCCCGATCGCGTATTTCGCGGGTTTCAAACAGGTCGACTCCGCCGACCTGCCGTCACAAACATTGAGCTTCTCGAATTACTTCCGCTTTGCGGCGCGGACCTTCGCAGTCCGCGAGCGAGGATTCAGTCGGGCTTCGGCCGGACTCGCGGTCACCGGCTTCGATGTCAGGTTCTCCCAGATCGATTGATCGCGGAAGCGATCCTTCACAATCCGATCTTCCAGCGAATGAAACGTGATGATCACGGCGCGTCCCCCCGGCTTGAGTGCCTTCGGAATGTTCTCCGCAAGCGCAACGAGGAGGTGCGAGAGTTCGTCGTTGACGACGATGCGGAGAGCCTGAAAGATTCGAGTCGCCGGGTGAACACGCGCAGTCCGCTGGAATTGCTCCGGGACGGCCGACGCGACGACCTCGACGAGATCGTCAACGGTCTCAATCGGCTTGGAAGCTCGACGTGCGACGATCGCAGACGCAATCGGCTTGCTGAACCGTTCTTCCCCATAGACGCGAAAATAGTCTTCCAGTCCGCTTTCGGACGCCACTCTGAGGACGTCAGCCGCGGACATCGGAGTTTCCGCGGGATTGAACCGCAGATCGAGCGGGCCGCCGGCGCGAAAGCCGAACCCGCGCTCGCGATCGGCGAGCTGGTCCGACGACAGGCCGAGATCAAGAAGGACGCGGTCCACAGAGCTGATTCCAATTTCGCTCAAGACGTCGAGAATTCCGAGATAGCTCGAACAGTGCAGCGTCGCGCGGGGATCG
>JBFWWA010000447.1:0-4661 GCA_050246455.1 Planctomycetaceae bacterium | reverse complement strand
CGCGTAGGCATCGGCAATGTTGAGCAGGTCGCGCGTGCGGAAGCGGGTGGCGAGGAGCGACTGGTGCGCATCGCGGAAGGTGGTGTCGGTAATCAGCAGTTGCTTCTGCTTGAGGACCCACTGCGCGAGCTTCTCCGGGCCGAGCTGCTTGAGCCGCTGGCGCGATCCGTCGGGAATGGGCGACGAAGTATCGATGGCCGGAACGGGAGCCGGCGTACGGCGCATCGCCTTCGGTTTAACTTTGATCAACGGGTTACCGTTGACGATGGTATCGCCGAGGAACGACAGCAGTCGCGTGGCGCGGTCGCGGCGGCGCTGCAGTTTGAAGAGGTCGGGAGTGTTGTCGATGAATCGGGTGGTGCAGTCGCCCGCGAGGAAGTCGGGATGATTCATCAACTCGATGAGGAACGGAATATTCGTTTTGACGCCGCGAACGCGGAATTCCTGGAGGCTGCGTTCCATGCGCCGCGCGGTTTCGACGAAACGTCGTCCGCGAGCCGTCACTTTGACGAGGAGCGAATCGTAGAATGGGTAAACGACCGCGCCGGAAAAGGCGGAGCCGGCATCGAGCCGGATCCCCATGCCGCTGGCGGACCGGTAATGCGAGACACGGCCGTAGTCGGGCATGAAGTTGTTGGCCGGGTCTTCAGTGGTGACGCGGCACTGAATGGCGAAGCCGTTGGTCCGCACGCTTTCCTGCGAGCTGAGCCCGATTTCCGGATCGCTCAGCGCAACTCCCTGCGCGACGAGAATCTGCGATTTGACGATGTCGATCCCGGTGACTTCTTCCGTCACGGTGTGCTCGACCTTGATGCGCGGGTTGACTTCGATGAAGTAGAACTCGCCGCTGTCGGCATCGACGAGGAACTCGACCGTTCCGGCGTTCGAGTAGTTGATTGCCCTGCCGATGGAGAGGGCGGCTTCGCAGAGCCGGTCGCGCACCTTGGCATCGAGGTTGGGCGCGGGGGCGATCTCGACGACTTTCTGATGCCTGCGCTGCACGGAGCAGTCGCGCTCGAAGAGGTGGACGAGGTTGCCGTGCTGATCGCCGAGGAGCTGCACCTCGATGTGCCGTGCGCGCGAGACGAGCTTTTCGATGAAAATGTCGGGGCTGCCGAACGCGGTCATCGATTCGCGCTGCGCCTGTTCGAAGGCGGGGCCGAATTCTTCCGCGGAATTGACGATGCGCATTCCGCGCCCGCCCCCTCCCTTGGCCGCCTTGAGCATGATCGGGAAGCCGAACTTTGCGGCGGCCTTCAGGCCATCCGCGGTACTCTTTACCGGCTGGCTGCTGCCGCCGAGGACCGGAACGCCGACCGACTGCGCGATGTAGCGCGCGGCGATTTTATCGCCGAGCTGGTCGAGCGATTCGGGACGGGGCCCGATGAAGATGATTCCGGCCTTGTCGCAGGCGCGCGCGAAGTCGGGATTTTCGGAGAGGAAGCCGTAACCTGGATGGATCGCATGGACGTCGCGCTCTTTGGCGAGCGCGATGATGGCGTCGATGTCGAGATATGCGCGGAGCGGATGCCCCGGTTGACCGATGGGGTACGCTTCATCCGCTTTCAGCCGATGGAGCGCAAAGCGATCTTCGTGGCTGTAGATCGCGATGGTGCGGATCCCCAGCTCATGACCGGTGCGGAATACCCGAATCGCAATTTCACTGCGATTCGCAACCAGCAGTCTCGATATTTTTTTCATGCGTGCAGGCGGGAGCGGAGTGCGCAGCTCTCGGAAGCGCGGGATGGAGGAAAGAGGCGGCTAACGAAGTCCAAGAACGATGACTTCCGGATTCGCGGACCGCAACTTTCGGACACCCTCCGGCGTAACGCCTGTTCTTTCGAGAACAACGTATCGCAGGCTGGGGACCTGGCCGAGTCCGTCAATGGCCGCATCCGTGACGCGAGTGGAAACAAGATTCAGATCCATAAGTTTGTCGAACCGTCCGTCGGCCATTCCCGCAACTCCCTGATCGGAAACCGCGGTGTGCGAAAGATCGAGCGATTCGAGCGCCGTCATGCCGGAGAGGCTTTCCAGTCCGGCATCCGTAATGCCGGTCCTGTGCAGGGCGAGCAGGCAAAGCTGATTGTGCCCCTTAAGATGCGCCAGTCCGGTATCGGTGATCTGCATGCAATTATTGAAGCTGACGCCGATCTTTCGATTGAGATCGCCGATATGCCGGCAGCACTCGTCCGTCGCGCATTTCCGCGTGGGATCGGAAATCACCAGCAGGACTCCCCGTTGCGTCAGCTGCAGTCCCGCGGCTTCCAGCGCCGCGAGCGATTGCTGGTCGCAATACTCGCGGTACTTCGTGTGGGCGGCGTGCGCTGTTCCGGCGAAGACCAGAAGCAGAACGATGCCGAGAATCAGCCGGCGCTTCCGCCGGGAATCGTCGGACTTCGAAATGCCGTGAACCATCGACTCGCTTCCGGATTCGATTCCGGCGGGCGATTCGTTCGATTGGGGGGAGAATTCGGCAGACATTTGTGCACCTTCGCGAGACCGGCCGGCCTCACCGACATCTTCGAGACCAGCATATCAAGGGGTGTTCGCAAGGGCAAATCGTCCCGTCAGCGGGGGAACAACCGCAGCAGCTGCGGCACCAGCTGCTCGAACGCCCGGGCCCGGTGGCTCAAGTGCCGTTTGGCCGCGGCTCCCAGTTCGCCGAACGTCCGATGGTACTCCGGAAGCAGAAAGTGGGGATCGTATCCGAATCCGTTCGTGCCGCGCGGGTCAAGCGAAATGAGCCCCCGGCATTTTCCTTCGGCGCGAATCCGGATCTCTCCCTGCGGATCCGCGACGGCAATGCTGCAGACGTAATGCGCGGTTCGCTTCTCGGCGGGAATGGAACGGAGCTCGTCGACCAGCTTGGCATTGTTCGATTCATCGGTGGCGCCGGGACCGCTGTAGCGGGCGGAATAAATGCCGGGGGCGCCGCGGAGCGCATCGACAACGAGGCCGCTGTCTTCGCCGAGCGCCCACTCGCCGATGGTGGACGCGGTTTCAGACGCTTTCTTGGCGGCAGTCTCGGCGAACGAATGGCCATGTTCGTCGACTTCCCCCATCTGCGGGAAATCGGCCGAGCTGTGCACCCGGATGCCGTGCGGGTGGAGCAGTTCCTGCATCTCCGCAATCTTCTTCCGATTGCGGCTGGCAAGGACGATGAGGGTGTCGAGCAATTGAGCTGCCAATTTGCGTTCTCTTTTCGGTGAAGAAACGCGTGAGTTTCAACGGGTCGCGGGGAACTGTCAAGGATCGGACCCGATCAACGAAAACAGGCCCGCCGATGATCGACGGGCCTGAGTCAGTTTGGCAGATGCGGTCGGGGGAGGCGTCAAAACCTCCGGACCGGCTAGTTGAATTTCGGCACTTCCATCAGTTTGGGATAGGGATCGAAGATCCACGATTGTGCTTTCTGCCCTTTCGCGGGTCTTCGCGGAAGAGAGAACGCCTCCGCACCGAGAGCACTGGTTCCATCGGGATTCACCGCGGCGATTTTTGCGCCGAAGTGGTTCTGCAACTTCGTGATCTGCGGATCGTCGGGCGAATCGAAGCCGCCGACCGTGACGACCGAACCGAACCGGTCGTGGTAAACGTAGGCTTCGTAATCCTTTTCGTAACCGAGCGATTTCGCCTTGCGCAGCGCGGTGGCGAGCTCCCACGCCGAATAGCCGACCTGTTCCATGTGGGACTTGTCGATCTTGAATTCCAGGTCTTCGGCCGACGACAAGGAGTTTCCGACTTTGGAATGACCGTAGAACGAAGCGACGACGAGCGTGTACTTCTTCTTGTTCTGAAGCAGCGAGTGCTCACCCTGATTCCATTGCAGCAGCAGAGGATCGCGGCGGATGCTCTTCACTTCTTCAACGGAAAGCAGCGGATTGACCGTCAGGAACGCGCCGGCGAGAGGACTCGGCCGACCCGGGGTGGTGCGATAGATTCCGCCGTTCTTGAGCTTATGCAAAACGCCGCCGCGTCCCGTCGCTTCTTCGTCTCCGAGCAGCTCGGGGGTGAACTTCTTGATGAAGTCGCGGGTTCTGATCGCTTTCTTGTCGTCCGGCGAGGGGTAGTTGCCCGCGAGGACGCTGATGCTTCCCTTCTGTGCGATGTACGATCCCATCTTCATTTTCTGTGGATCGCGCGACGAGCCGGTCGGAATCTCGTCGACGACGTCTTCCTGAGAAAACGTGTAGGCCGGAATTCCCTTGGTTCGCAATTCGTGCACGAGCTGCTGCGCGGCCTCTTCCGGCGAGATTCCTTCCCCTTTGCGATCGGGAGGGGGCTCGTGGAAGCTCGCCACCATGACCATCCACGGGCCATGCTTCTTGGTGAGGCGATATTCCTTTCCTTTGACCGCTTCGATCGGCTTGGCGGCAGCGGATGCCACTGTGAACAGCAGGACTCCCGCGACAATCGCGGCCGACACCAGCATCTTGTTCAGGCTTCGCACGTCAGACTCCATTCTGAAGGGCGGATGATCTTTGCGGTCTTCACCCCGATGCGGGGCGAGTTTCGAATATTGGATGTCATGACCCGCCGGCTGCGCTCGAATCGGCGAGCAGTCCGGAGGATCGAATATCTGCCGTCGGGGGGTATGCGGAAATCGGGGCGAGTGGTGATTCAGCAGCGATGAGGGGGCGGAAATTATCAATTCCGGCAAA
>JBFWWA010000446.1:0-4667 GCA_050246455.1 Planctomycetaceae bacterium | reverse complement strand
GCACGTCCCTGAGGCTTTGCGAAGGGTGTGGTCTCTCCTCGACTCGCATCGAGCACCCCCTGCAGAAAAGGCTGGGTGTCGAAGTCGTATCCTTGTCGAATGGACGTTTACCACGCCCTTCGCCACGGCTCAGGGACGTGCCACCCGATCGGTGTAGATCGGCAGGATGATGTGGGATGGGTGGGTCTTTGAGACGTGGAGCGTGTTGTTGGCGACTCGCGTTTCGTTGTCGGCCCGGAATGGTTTGCCGGTGTTCGGGTTCGGGTCGAAGCGGGTCGAGTTCGAGGACGAGACCGCCACGCGGATCTTGTGTCCCTTGTTGAAAATGAGGGACGTGCTCCAGAGATCGACGGTGAGTTCGTACGTTTCGCCCGCCGTGAGGAATTCCTCGCGCTCGAAGCCGTTGCGGAAACGCGCGCGGAGGATGCCGTCGGTGACGAGCATGGAGCGGCCGTCGGGGTAGACGTCGGTGAGCTTCACGGTGAAGTCGGTGTCGGGGCAGTCGGACGAGATGTGGAGCTTGCCGAAAATCCGCCCGGTCACTTCGACCGGCTCGGGGAGCGCTTCGGTCGTGAAGACGAGGATGTCGGGGCGGGTCTCGAGTTCCTTCTGATCTTCCGGCCCCTTCGGGATGGTGAGGTTCTGGCCGCCGCGGGTCGGGACCGGATTCTTCGGATCGTATTGGTACGAGAGCGAACCGTCGGCCGACGCGGGAGCCTCTTTCGATAACGATTTGTCGCTGTGGAAGTAGAACTTCGTTTCGGTCGACGGCGGCGGCCAGTTGTCGGCCTCGCGCCAGAAGTTGCCGGGGGCGGCGGAGTCGGTTGTATCGCCCATCACGTAATAGTGCACCGGCTTGTCTTCGGCGACGCCGTTCTTCTCGCCTTTCAGGAAGTGATCGAAATAGCGGAACGCATCGGCCGCGGCGGGGGGCCGCATGGAATTGAGCGGATACTTGAGTTGCGAGAACGTGCCGTGCGCGTACGGTCCCATGATGAGTCGGCACTTTCCGCGGGCCTTGTCGCCGCCGTTGTTGTGGATGGTGACGAAGGAGTTGATCGTTCCCTGGCAGAAGATGTCGTACCAGCCTCCCCAGAAGATTCCGGGGGAGTTGACGCGCGCCGCCTGCGCTTCGGCATTCGTTGCGGCCCAGAAGTCGTCATACTTCGGATGCGCGACAAACGTTTCGAGTGACGCCGGCGAGAACTTCGTTCCCTTGAGCCACGCTTCGATGAGCTCGGTCCGCCAGACGCCCCCCTGGTACGCGCACTGCGAGTACATGTCGGAGAACGCGACCTGCACATATTGCGCTCTGAGTTGTTCCGGCGCGCCGGGGGCTGCCAGAACCTGCGTGATGCCGAGAGCGGAGCCACCCCAGGTTGCGATGTTCCCATTGCACCAGGGCTGCTTGGCGATCCACTCCATCGATTCCTGTCCGTCGCGGTTGGCCGACCAGCCGTCGTTGTGGAAGACGGGTCCGTCATTGCCGGTGGATTCGTATCGTCCGCGCATATCCTGAATGACGAGGGTGTAGCCGCGCTTGCAGACGATCGGCGCGATCCCGGCGACTCCGGCCTTGCCGTAGGGCCCGCGCGCGAAGATCACCGGCTGCGGGCCGGCTGCGTCTTCCGCGCGGAGGACGTCGGTCGAGAGTTTCGTGCCGTCGTGCATGACGACGAGTTCAGTGGTCCTGGTCGTGCCGGCGGGGGATGGGGAGGGGGCATCCTTCTTCGCCGCTTCTGTTTTTTTCGCGGGCTCTTCCGCTCCGAGGACGGGATGCGAGAGCACGAGAACTGTTGCAACTGCGAAGAGCGCGACGAGTGAGCGGAGTGATATCACGGGGAATCCTCGCGGCTGGGTGCGTGCGGCGTTGATGTTCAGTGGTTGGGATCTCGTAAGTTGCACATTCTAACCGGCGCGGGCGTCACGCTGACAGTGGGAGAGGAAAGATCCCGATCGCGGTGGCTGGCCGGTCGAGCGGGAGGGCGCCTACAATCGCAGGAACGAATCGACGTTGCGTCGTGGCCGGAGCTGCGTTGTGGCCGGTCTCCTGACCGCGCCACATCGGCTGACGGCAGGTCTCAGATGAGTATTGGAGTCCTGCGGTCGGGTAAGGTGGCGCGGTCATGAGACCACGCCACAACTTTCTCAAAAGTGTTTTTCGCGAACTGATGAATTGGTGATGCCGAAGTCTTTGTTGGAATATGCGGATTGGCTCGACGGCCGGGATCTCGTCTGGCCGCGGGCTCCAGTGCTGAAGGCCCCGACGGCCGGTCCGAAACTGGAGTCGCTCAACGGAATTCGCGCGGTCTTGTGGAACATTTACGGCACGCTGTTGCGAATTGCGGACGGCCGGCTGATCTTTCTGCATCCTCAGCAGATCCGGATGCAGGTGGCGCTCGAGAAGACGGCGCGCGAGTTCAACATGTGGAACAGCATGTACCGGACGCCCGGCGCGCCGTGGGAATACCTGTTTGCGCGCTATCGCAAGGCGCTCGAACATCAGGAGCTGGGGCGATATTCTCCGGGGGATTCTCCGGAGGTGAACTCGACCACGGTCTGGAAGACGATCATCCGGGAGCTGAAGAAGAAAGATTATCAGTACGACGTCGCGTTTTACGGCGACATCGACGGATTCAGCGAGAAGGTTGCGTACTTCTTTCAGGCATCGCTGCAGGGGCTGGCTGCCGAGCACGGTGCGCTCGAGGCGGTTCTGTCGGTTTCGCAAGCCGGTTTGAAGCAGGGGCTGTTCGGCGATGCGCAACCCTTCACCCCGGTGCAGATGTTGCGAGCGTTCCGGGCAGCCAGTACACTACCGCCGCCGATCGACCTGTTCGCGGCGGAATGTTCCGTCCTCTCTTACCAGGAGGGGTTGCGAATGCCGTCGCGTTCGCTGTTCAGCAAGGTTCTCGCACGTTTCGCCCGTTTGGGAATCGAGCCGGGCGAGATTCTGCACGTCAGCTCGCGGGCGCAGCCGGACCTCGCTGCGGCGCAGAAAGCGGGAATGCGGACGGCATTCTACGCGAGGGGCGGGCCGTTGCCCGGCGCGCCGGGTGACGAATCGGACGAGCCACCGTTCGAACCCGACTGTATACTGACCGATCTGAATCAGCTCCGTCAGGTTCTTTCGGCTGGTTGACAAGAGACGCGCCTCGAGCGCTGCTCCAGTTTTGATAACGTTGAGATTCGAGGCGCACCCGCCATGCCCGCACCGCCGCTTTACGACTACACTCAGTTCGACTTCGACAAGCCGATTTTCGACCTCGACGAGATCCACAAGATCAACCCGCAGCGGTTCGAAATGGAACAGCTGACCGGCGTGGTCTATGTCGATAACGAGAACCACGGCATCGTCGGATACAAGGACATCGGGCCGAACGAGTTCTGGGCGCGCGGCCACATGCCGGACTTTCCGCTCATGCCGGGCGTGGTTCTGTGCGAGTGCGCTGCGCAGCTGGCCGGATTCTACGCGCGAAAGTTCAACATTCTCGGCGGCGATTTTCTCGGCTTCGGCGGAATGGACGACGTCCGGTTTCGCTATCCGGTCTTTCCGAACTCGCGCCTGGTGCTGCTGGTGAAGTTGAAGACCCTCAAGCGCGAACGGCGCGCGGAGTTCGATTTCCAGGGTTACGTCAACGATAAGCTGGTGTTCAGCGGGGTGATGATCGGAGTTCCCATTCACAAAGATCGCCAGCCCCCCTCAGACGCATGAACCACGAGCCCCTCGTCGATCTCAAGCCGTACTTCCTCACGCTCCACGATCTGACCGGACCGATCGACTGGCGGGAATTCTTCGGCAACGATCATCCGGTCGAAATCGACGTCGGATGCGGCCGCGGCCTGTTCCTGCTGACGGCGGGCCTCGCGAACCCCGACGTCAACTACCTCGGACTCGAAATTGAGTACAAGGAGGGACGTCACGGCGCGCGGCGCATTCAGAAACGCTCAATGCCGAACGTGCGGATCATCGGCGGCGATGCCAAGGTCGCGCTCGACAAGTTCATTCCGCGCGCGAGCGTCTCGGCGGTGCACGTCTACTTCCCGGATCCGTGGTGGAAGCGGCGGCATCGGCGGCGGCGCATCTTCACCGATGAACTTGTGGCGCAGATCGAAGCGGTGCTGATCCCCGGCGGGCTGCTGCACTCCTGGACTGACGTGGTAGAGTACTTCCAGGTCATCGAGGCGCTGATGGATCTCGCGCCGGGGTTCACGATACGGCCGGCACCGGCCGTGCGCACCCCGGAGAACGACCTCGACTACCAGACCAGCTTCGAACGCAAGAAGCGGAAACTCGGCTGCCCGATCTATCGCGGTTTGTGGCAGAAGAAGCGTTAGGACGCCGCCGACTTTCGGAATCAATTCCGGGGCACGGCGACCATTCTTCGGGCGGTGCGCCTTCGCCCCTTCCACCTGCAGACTCTTGTTCGGCAGGAGGCTTTCGGCATCCGGTGGGCGGGGCAAAACGAAGTGTGCCCCGGGATCGCCGGCGTCACCCGGCGGACTCCGGGTCGGGGGGCCGGAGCGGCCAGGTCGCGCTCCGTTCGACCAGGACTGGGAATGCCCCCCGGAAGCCGATCCCGATTTCGATCGTCAGAACCCTCAATTAGTGTACATTCGCCATAAGTCCTTGCCCCGGTTCAGTAATTGCAGGACTCCTTGCTTGGGTG
>JBFWWA010000445.1:0-4673 GCA_050246455.1 Planctomycetaceae bacterium | reverse complement strand
AAAGGCGAAATGTCCGTTTGTTGCCGTATTCACGACGGCATCTGCTGCGAACTTCGCGAGTGCCTCATGCGGAAATGCGGTGATGTTCAGCGGAACGGTCCAGTCCCAGCCGATTTGACTCAGAACACGCTTCATCTGGGCCGTCTGGAGCCGCTTGAGCGTGTCCTGCCGGACGATTCCCTGCTGCGAATTCGTCGCAAGGAGGACGAACTCCGCCGGTCCGACTTCGATCGCTGCCACTTCCGCGAATACCTGCTGCATTGTCTGCACGAGCGTTGCGAGTGGACCGGCGCCAAGATCGACCTGGCTGAACCGTTGTGCGAAGATCCCCGTGCTGCCGATGCGGCGCGAAGCCGCGGCATAGTACTGTTTTGTATAAGCGCATTCGGCGTGCGCGAGAGCCAGTGCGTCGGCATTCGAAATGACGATGTCGTAGTTCGCATCCCGGCAGGGCATCGCAAGCGAAGGATCGATTGGAACAATTCTCACCCGGTCGTCGCTCCGCGGGTCGGCTCCGGCCGCCGGCCAGACGTTCGTTTCGAGAATGTCGACGAGCGCGGAGTCCCCTTCAAAACAGGTGGCAGTTTGAATCGGAAAGGCCAGGCAGGTCGAAAGTGCGCAGCTGCTTCCCATTCCGAGAATCAGAATGTCACGCGGCGATTCGTGCAGCGTCAGCGCGAGAGCAGCAGGAAGAATCTCCGGGGAGTACTGCGGCGAGATGCCGGGGTTCGCGCTCACGACTCCCTTGGGAATTCCGTTCTCGCGGATTTGATACTGCGAGCCGTTGTACTTCCAGAGAGTCAACGTCCCGCAGCTGCTTTCACGCGTGGCAACCTCGCGGCCGGCATCGAGCACGGTCAGGAAGTCGGGCTCCACTCCGCCGCGGTACGCTCCAAAGACATTTGTCGAAAAAAGCAGCCGAGCAGCGCGGGCCGGGTTGTAGTTGTCTCGCAGAAACGGAGCAGCACAAGCCAGGCAGACTCCCGCGACAGCGACGCCGCGTGCGAGCATTCGTCGCGGAAACGAGCCAGCCATCGCGCACCAGGCTCCCGACAGCAGCAGGAGACTCGCGGCCATCATTGCAACGAGAATCGAAACACTCAGGCCGCCGGCAAGCGATAGCTTTGCGCCGACCATTCCGGCGGCGAAGGCGAGGATCTGCCAGGGGGCTCCCCAGGACCGGCCGTAACGGGGCGACGCATTTGAGGATCCCGTTTGGCTCAAGCCGCCGATTGCACCGCAGCCGACAGCGAACGGGAGCACGAACATCATCGCAATTGCCGAGCGTATCGCCATCAAACTGGGGATGTGGGAGACCGACGACGTGACGAACAGAGAGAACGTGATCAGCTGGTCGAACAGCCCCAGGCCAACGGTGAACCAGCACGCCGCCAACAGGCAGGCCGAAGCGGCCATCGTGCAGGCGTTGCAGTTCGCATTGCGACGTGCGCGTCGTTCCATCCACGCGGCGCCGAATACACTTCCAGTGAAAACCGCCCCCCATTGCCCGTAGATGACAAAGGCCGACATCGGCATCAGTTGCGCCGACGCGCGAGATGCCAGCGCGATACCGGCTCCCAAAAGCAGCATGCTGACAATTGCCAGAACCCGGGACGCGACCGATGGGCGAAGCGGCAGAGATCGAACGCACGGAGTTTCTCGAAGAACAGCTTGGGCGGCATCAGCCCGTCGCGCACGACGTACGACTTGAATCAATGCCGCAAACATGCATGCCGCGCCGATGAGGGCGGCAACATGCGCGCCAACGTAAGGAGCAAGCAGAAAGACGCCTGTCAGCAGGCCGGCCGCGGAGCCGAGAATCGACCAGCGAGCGAGCACCACGGCATCCGCGATCGAGCGGTCGGTTGATTTCAGCACGCTCAATAAATTGTGCAGGTTCTCGGGAACACGGACGAGCAGGGCAATGGGAGCGGCAAACACTGCCGCCGCGATGCACCAGCAGAAGACCAGTCCGATCAAGGGAATCGACATCACGTCGACGGTAAACGCACCTGCGAGTCCGCGGGCTGCGAATGTCCAGAGTGGAAACGCAATGGTGTGGCAGGCCAGGATGGCCTGGGGGATGATAAACCGTCGAACACTCTCGGCGCTCGGGTTTTCGCCCGATATCCGGGGTCGTCTCAGTCCCAGCTCGCAGCCCATGGCCAACGCGAGGATCGTGGCGACGCTGACGATGAGCGATGAGCCGAACGTTGCGGTGAACTGGTGCGTCCAGTCGAGAAGATAGAGCCCGCCGACCATTCCGCATCCGAAGGCGGCGCCTTGAGCGGTTCGCAGAAGCTCACCGGCGCGCCGTAGCGGCGCAATCATTCCGTGAAGTCGCATGGCATCCCTGCCTCAGACCTTGGGAGATTTCACCCGTCGCCGTGAACCACGGCAAAGCCGGATCGACCGGTTTTGTATCGGAAGGGCTTCCGGAGACGCAAGGCCAGTCTGCGAAAACAGTTGCCGCATGCGAACTGCTCAATGTCTCCGCGGTCCGCTGCGTTCGAAACTGTGGGCTGAGGAGGCCCGAATCTCATGTCAGTCAAACAGATAGCTGACCGACTCATTCCGGTGAATCCGGCGGATGGCCTCGCCCAGCAGGGGGGCGATACTGATGACCTTGAGATTCGGGAGACGCTGCTCTTTTGTGAGTGGAAGCGTGTTTGTGAAGACAATTTCCTTGATCGGTGCCTCGCGGAGTCGGCCAACCGCAGGTCCGCAGAGGACAGCGTGCGTCGCTCCGACGTAGACGTCGCTTGCACCCTGCGACTTCACGACGTCAACTGCCCCCACGATTGAACCGGCCGTTGAAATCATGTCGTCGAACAGGAATGCGGTCTTCCCGCGAATTGGTCCGCCGATGAGGTTCGCCTGCTTTGTTTCCATGGCGCTGGAACGTCGTTTGTCGACGATCGCAAGCTGGCCCCCCAGATGCTCGACATGCTGCAGCGATCGCTTGATGCTTCCCTCGTCCGGGCTGACGACAACGATTTCCTCCGTCCGTAAATGCAGCGATTTGAAGTATTCGTCGAGGACCGGCGCGGCGTAGAGATGATCAACCGGAACGTCAAAGAAGCCCTGAATCTGCGCTGCGTGCAGATCGACGGTGAGAACGCGGTCCGCTCCCGCCTCGCTGATCAGGTTCGCGACGAGCTTCGAGGTGATCGGTACGCGTCCCGAATCTTTCCGATCCTGGCGGGCGTAACCGAAGTAGGGAATAACGGCGGTGATTCTCGCTGCGCTCGCCCGGCGGCAGGCGTCGATGAGAATCAGAAGCTCCATCAGATTGTTGTTGACCGGCGGACCCGTCGACTGGATGAGGAAGACATCGCAGCCGCGGATGTTCTGTTCGAGCTTCAGACTGATTTCGCCATCCGGGAAATCGGTAAGCTCAACGGCCGCAAGGCCGATGCCGAGGTAGTCGCCAATCTCCCTGGCGAGCTCTGGGTGAGACCGGCCACCGATGATTGTAAGATGATCGTACATCGATCGCTCCGTCGAGTTCGAGTCGCCATCGAGCGCGGGTCAAGGCTTCAGTCTGGCATCCGGGCAGGCAAAGTCAAGCTTGGGGACGGGTGCCGAAAGCGAATCGCAGGCGAATGCCTGCGAAATGCGTTTGCATCGATTCGCCGCTTGCAAACCACCTCTTCGAAATTACAATCGCTCGACTGCTTTAGAGTGCATTCCCTTCGTTGTTTCTCGGCTGCAATTGACAGTCGGGAACGGGAAGCGATACTGGCAGTCGGGCGATTTCGCCGCGAAATATCTCAGGGAGTGAGCAACGATGAATGTGCTTTATCGATCGATTCCTTTCGTGGTTTTCGGAATTGCGCTGCTGACCGGCTCGACCGCGTTTGCGCATCCGCATCACGTTGTCCATGAACACGTCAACGGTTTCGAGTCGGGATTCCTGCATCCGATGCTCGGCCTGGATCATCTGCTGGCCATGCTCACCGTCGGACTGCTCGCAGCGCGCGCGGGTGGCCGCGCTCAGTGGTTGATGCCGGTCTCGTTCCTCTTGTTTATGGTGCTCGGTGGTGCGATCGCGTTTTCCGGGCGTCCGATCTTCGGTATTGAAACCGGGATCGCCCTCTCGGTGGTGCTTCTGGGATTAGCCGTCGCCGCGGGACGGGACCAGCCGTTGGCATTGATGCTCGGTGCATGCGGCGTATTCGGCTTCTTCCACGGTCATGCGCACGGCGCCGAGATGCCTTCGATTGCCGATCCGGCTCAATACGCGGCAGGCTTTGTGCTGGCGACCGCCGGTTTACACCTTGCGGGAATTCTTGCAGGCCGATTTCTGACTCGCTCGGAAACACGCCGGAATCTGCTGCGACTTTCCGGGGCTGCAATTGCCCTCGTCGGCGTCGCGCTCCTGCTCCGATAGTCGAGGAATGAGGCAGAAACCGACCGCAGGCCTGCATAGCGGTTGAGCGCCAGGCAGGCTGCGGCCGATGTTGTGGACTTGGCGTCTTGACGCGCTGGCTTACTGCGGCAGGAGCACGGTGTCGATCACGTGAATCACGCCGTTGGAGCAGTGAATATCGGCCTTCACAACATTCGCGTCGTTAATCTTCACCCCCTTCCTGGTGTCGATTGCGACCGTTCGTCCCTCCAGCGTCTTGGCGGACTTCAATTTCGCCACGTCTGTTGACGGAACATTGCCG
>JBFWWA010000444.1:0-4690 GCA_050246455.1 Planctomycetaceae bacterium | reverse complement strand
AGCGCACCGAATGCCGGCATTCTCTGGGATACGCACCATCCCTGGCGATTTCTCGATGAGGAAATCGAAGAATCGTTTGTGCGAATGAAGCCCTGGGTCCGGCATACCCACTGGAAAGATTCGGTCGCAGAACCCGCGGACTCGAAAACTAATGGGACTGAGGTCGATTGCGCCGGGGAAAAACTGGCCGCGGCGACACTCGCGAAGAGCCTCATGGGAGGCCACCGCCACGCCAATTATGTTCTTCAGGGAGCCGGGGAGTTCCCGACATCGGTTGCGCTCCGGCTGCTGCGAGACGCGGGCTACGACGGCTGGTACTGCTTCGAATGGGAACAGATGTGGCATCCGGAGATCGCCGATCCGTCGGTCGCGTTTCCGCAGTTCGCCCGCGAATTCCGCCGTCAATGGGGCTTCCACGAATAATGGCCGATCGGCCGTCAATTCGTGGTTCGAGCGCCGCTGCACTCGTCTGACCGGCTGAGACTTGGCGACCGTCAGCGGTATCCCAGACGTTGTCTGACCGGGCGATCGTCACGATGTACAGATGCCCTTCAGGTTGTGACGGATCTCCGGATTCACCGGCCCCGCGGCTGGAGGGATTCTTTTGACAGGGCCACAATGTGGTTTATATTCAACACTGTCACGGTTGTGTGTCGCGTTCCGACCACGTGACAAGATTCACGCTGCCCGGGGGGGAACATGCCGGTGAAAAGTTGGATTCTGCGCGCGGGGCTACTCGCACTGCTTTGCTCGATTGCCCCGAGTGTGCATTCGCCGGCCTGGGGAGCTCCTGAGTCAGCCGCGACTGAAGAAGTCGCTGCGGGGGACGACGTCGCGACCGCGATTCGCCTCGGTGAAGGGCTCGAGCGAAGTCGCCGCTGGCTCGACGCCATCGAGCATTACGAGGCGGCGCTCAAGCATTTCAAAGACGATGCTCAGCTGAAGTACGGCCTTCGCCGTGCGAAGGGGCATTTCGGAGTCGAACGTCGCTATGCCGACGTCAGCTTCGACCAGAACCTGCTCCGGCTTCCGCGTCATGAACTGATGCAGATTTTCGATGAGGTTTACGAGCACGTTCGCGCGCATTATGTCGAGCAGGTGAGCCCGACGTCGTTTGTCGCGCACGGTACCGAGAGTCTTTATCTAGCGCTCGGCAACGACAAATTTCTGACGCGCAATCTTCCGAAGGTGAATCGCCAGCGCGTTGTGCAGCTCCGGACGATCCTGCGCGACCGTTTCTGGAATTATCGCATTTCCGGGTTGGCGGCGGCGCATCAGACGATTTCAGAAATCTGCGAAATTGCCCGGAATGAAACCGGTCTGGCCGATTCCGCGGTGATGCTCGAGTACATCTTCGGCGGCTGTAATTCGCTCGACGACTACAGCAGTTTCCTCACGCCGGACCGGCTGGAGGACCTCTACGGAAATATCGAGGGAGAGTTCGTCGGGCTTGGTATCGAAATGAAGTCGGAAACCGGCAAGGGCCTGCTGCTTGTGAACGTTCTTGCCGGAAGCCCCGCTGCCGAAGGGGGGATGCGGAAAGGTGAGTACATCGTCGCCATCGAAGGGACGGATTGTGTCAACATGACGACCGACGAGGCGGCCAAGATGCTTCGTGGCCCGGTCGGCAGCCGTATTCATCTGACATTGAACAACGCGGCAACCGGTCAATCCCGGAAAAGTCAGTTTGTCCGCCGGCCGGTGCAGGTGAAGAGCATTCCGGTCGCGAAGATCGTCGATGAGCAGAATGGCATCGCCTACATCCAGATGACCGGTTTCCAGAAAACGTCTCCCGCGGAGCTGCGGGCGGCGCTGACATCGCTTCGCAAGCAGGGAATGCGTTCGCTGATCTGGGACCTCCGCGGCAACCCGGGCGGGCTGCTCACTGCGGCGGTCGAAGTTCTGGAAGAGTTCATCAGCGGCGGCGTGCTCGTTTCGACGCGCGGCCGCACTGTCGATCAGGATATGACCTATACCGCACGCCGCGTGGGGACCGATTCCATGCCGCTGGTGCTTCTCGTCGATGGCGATAGTGCGAGCGCAAGCGAGATTGTGGCGGGTGCAATCCACGACCACAAACGGGGAACAATTATCGGTCGCACGACGTTCGGCAAATGGTCGGTTCAAAGCATCTATCCGATTCGGGGAACAACCGGCCTGCGACTGACCACGGCGAAGTTCTACTCGCCGCGCGGCAAGACGCTCGGCAAGATCGGCGTCGACCCCGATATCATGGTTCCGCTTCCGTCGCCGAAAGAGCATACGGTTCTCAAGCCTCCTGCGGGTGAACACTTCGAAGATGTCTCATCCGATGACATCGGCCTCGATGTGCTGGCGAACGACAAGGAGTTCGCGGGCGATCGGGACCTCGCGCGGGGCATTCAGCATCTCCGTCACATCGTGTCGCAACGATGACCGGATGGGATGACCGCAGTCGCTGGGTCGATTCCGGCCGCGGAATCTCCCCGGAAGTGACGTGGTCATTTGTCGCCGACGCTCCGCTCGTCTGGTTCGATCTGGCTGCTGAGTCAGGCGAAGTTGCGGTGGCCGATGAGTCCGGCGGAATCTACTTGATAAGCCGCTCCGGGCAGGTCGCGGTCCTGACGCGCGGCCTGCAAGCGCTCGAGCAGATTGTCTGGAGCGACTGCGGGAACGGCGGCGCCGGAGTCGTCGAGCGTAACCGACTCTGCCGCATCAACCGGCAGATGAAAACCGACTGGACTCTCGACTTTCCGGAAGCGATCAGCTGTATCGACATTTCTCCATTCGGAAACCACATTGTTGTGGCGCTCGTCAATGGCGAAAATCGCGTCATCGACTGGAACCGAAAGGTTGTCGCGAAGTTCCACACCCTCCGGCCGCTCAAGTATCTGGAATTCCTGGCAAACAGCGCCGAGTTTGTTGGTGCGGCGGAATACGGGCTTCTTTGCCGATATCGAATCAACGGCACGGCGGCCTGGTCGGAAGCACTCTGGTCGAATGTCGGGTCACTTGCCACGACCGGCGACGGAGAAACGATTTTTCTGGCCGCGTTCAGCTACGGTCTTCAGCGGTTTGACGGGCAGGGGGAGAACCGGGGGGCGTATGTCGTGGAAGGAAGTCCGTCACTGGTTGCCACGACCTGGACGCTCAAACGAATTGCGGTCTCGACAATTGAGCGGCATTTATACTGGCTTGACGGCGATGGCGAGCTGCTTTGGGCCAACATTGCTCCCGAGGACATCGCCGGGATCTATTGCGATCCGCTCGGTAAGGGAATTGTCTGCGGTCTCCGCTCCGGGCAGGTACTCAACCTCAATTGGGGATTTCCCGAGGGCGAATAGCCGGATCAGTCGCCCACGATTTCAAGCCCAAGTTTTGACTCGGCAACCCGTTGGGTGATAAGATTGAGTGACATACCGTTCGCTCAAGTCCTGACAGGGTTTAGCCGTATCACCGCGGGCCAGCGGGGTTCTTGATGGCTTCCGATTCCAGCGCTGGAACACACGAGCCCATGGCCGACTCGACGGCCCGGCTCGTGGAATCGGGCCATCGCACACTCGGCAAGTATGAGCTGATTCGCAAGATCGGCGCAGGGGGGATGGGAACCGTCTTCCTTGCGATGGATTCGCAGCTCAAGCGAACCGTTGCGCTCAAAGTTCTTCCGCGCGAGCGTGCCTCCAACCCCACCCTTGTGATGCGCTTTCAGGCGGAAGCGCAAGCTGCGGCGCAGCTCAAGCACGATAACATCGTCACCGTCTACGATGCCGGCAATGTCGACGGGCATCTGTTCATCGCGCTTGAGTACGTGGAAGGGACCGACGTTTTCGAACTCGTCTCGAAACGGGGGAGCCTCCCGGTCGCGCGAACCATTGAAATCGTCAAGCAGGTCGCCCGCGCGCTGGAACATGCGCATAAGCAGGGAATCGTTCATCGCGACATCAAGCCGTCGAATCTGCTGCTGACCAACGACGGAATGGTGAAGCTCACCGATATGGGGCTGGCACGGTCGATCGACGACACGATGCAGACCGGTATTACCCGCGAAGGAACGACCGTCGGCACTGTCGACTACATGGCGCCGGAGCAGGCGCGCGACAGCCAGGCGGCTGACATCCGCAGCGACATCTATTCGCTCGGCTGCACCTGGTATCAGATGCTTACCGGGTCCCCGCCGTTCCCGAGCGGAAGCGTCACCAACAAGCTTTACGCGCACGTCTCGAAGCCGCGCCCCGACCCTCGCGAAAAGAACAAGCTTGTTCCCGAGGGCGTTGTGGCCATCCTGCACAAGATGATGGCGCGCAAGCCGAAGGATCGGCAGCAGACTCCCACGGAGCTTCTCACCGAACTCGAAAACATCGATCTGAAGTTCAGCCGCGACCAGGCGCTGGTGCTCGAGGCGCTTTCCGACGACGAGGTCGACGGAGACACGCTTCCGACAGCGTCGACCGATTCGGCAGTGCGCCCGGGCCGTACCGGCGTTTCTTCAGAAACTCCATCCGCCGGACAGCGGGCCGTTCCGCCGCGCGAAGCGGATCGCCGTTCGCAGCTGCCTCCCCGAGAACCGTTCCCGGGAGACTCGGCACGCAGTCGCAAATCCGTTCCTGCGCAACAGCCGCCCAAGTCGGAACGACGTGCATCCCCACCGCCTCCACCTCCGCTTGGCTCGAAACGCGAAGTGAAACCGTCGGGAACCATTCCCGGCGCTCAT
>JBFWWA010000443.1:0-4692 GCA_050246455.1 Planctomycetaceae bacterium | reverse complement strand
GGCCGGTCGTCCCATGCGTCCCATGGGACTTTTCCTGCAGAGCCGCTCGACCATTTCGCGCGGCGCTTTCTCCGACGGGAATGGTCCCGGACTCAGACAGTTCACGCGCACGCGATCCTGGGCCCAGTACACGGCGAGGTGTCTGGTGAGATGAACAACGCCCCCCTTGAGCGCGTGATACGCGACCGGGCTCGCGCTCGTCACACCGGCGTAGGCATCGGGATAGGATCCGACGACGCCGTACATCGAGCCGATCATCACCACGCTGCCAACGGCACCTCGCTCCACCACATGATCGCGCAGCCGGCGCGCGAGTGTGAAATAGCCCGCCGCGTTGGAGAGCTGGCGGGCGAACTGGTCGTAGGTCACCGTCGTCCAGTCGTTGGCGAGCGCTTCGTGCCCG
This sequence comes from Planctomycetaceae bacterium, assembly GCA_050246455.1. GTDB lineage: Bacteria > Planctomycetota > Planctomycetia > Planctomycetales > Planctomycetaceae > CAZVJA01. The sequence goes on along the minus strand of JBFWWA010000443.1, from coordinate 4,289 downwards.
TTGTTGATGACGATATCGACTCGGCCGGCGCGCGATACCGCTTCGTCGAATCCGCGATGCAGCATCGCCTCGTCCATGTGATCGAGTTCGACGCCAATGTGCTGCCGATTGCCGGCGCGGGGGAGTTTCGCAGCCGCTGCTTCGGCCCGGGCGCGCTCACGGCTCGAAACGACGACCGTCGCCCCCGCCTCCGCCAATGCCTCCGCAATAGCGCTGCCGAGGAATCCGGTCCCTCCCGTCACCAGCGCAACGCGGCCGGAAAGATCGAACAGTTCCTGAACGGTCGGATTCGTCATGTCGGTTGTCTCAAGCCTCAATCGTCTGCCAGGTCTGGGTCTCGGCCGCTTTCAAAATCGCGAGGTTGACGCGCAAGGTCTGCAATGCTTCGTCGATCGTGCAGGCGGCCGGCAACACGCCATCGACCGCGTCGAGAAACGCATTCGCCTGGTTGATGAACAGGTCATCCCGCTCGATCTGCCGCTGGTCTTCCATCCGCCAATCGGCGCCCGGTTCGGTCTGCGACTGCCACTCATGCCGATGAAATGAGAACCTGGCCGTCCCTTTCTCGCAGACGACGGTCATGGTCGATTCGTTCGGCGCCTGGTGCTGATTGAGGCTGTACGTTGCCTGCGCATTTCCATGCCGCGCAATGACGTGCACGGTATCTTCGACGGAAACCCCTTCGAGCACCTGGTGATCGATATCGGCTGCCAGTTTCGTCACAGGGCCGATGATCCACTCAGCCGCATTGACGACGTGTGTCAGGGCATCCTGTACCGCTCCGCCCCCTGTCGCACGGTCTTTGTAGTAAATGTCGCGGTAAGCCGGCCGATAAAACGGGAAGTTCTGACCGCTCGTCGCCACGAGCTGGACCGGACGTCCGAACCGGCCGCTCTGAATCGCAGCGCGCATGGCTGCGAAAACCGGATGCGCGCGATACACATACGCGACGCTCGCGATTCGTTTCTTCTCTCGGCACAGTCGAAGCAATTCGTCGACACCGTCGGGCGACGTGCTCAAAGGCTTTTCGAGCAGCAGATGCGCGTTCGCGTCGACAACCTTGATTGCCATCGGGATGTGCAGATGCGCGGGTGTGCAGACCACAACGGCCTCCGGACCGGCGGCGATCGCCGTGTCGAAATCGGCGTAGGCGTCGCGGAGCGAGTATTCCCGCGCGACCTCTTTGCGGACCGCCTCGTTCTGCTCGCAGACAACGACGTCGGCCCGGCCTGTTCGTTGAAAGCAGCGGACGTGCCTTGCTCCAATTGACCCTGCACCAACAACCAGAACCATCGGACGCCGCTTCATGACTGCGCCTTCTTGCGACGCACCGCTCCCTCCGTGATCTGACGGCGAATGTCGAGCCCCACGAGCTTGCTCCACGCCTCCAGAATGCGGGCCGAAACCGGCCCCGGCTTGCCGTCGCCGATCGGGAGTCCGTTGATGCGCGTCACCGGCATCAGACAATACGGCGTCGTCGACACGAACGCCTCCTGGGCGTTGATGACGTTGAACACCTGGAAATCTCGCTCGACAAAGGGAATATTCAACCCCTCCGCCAGTTCACGCACCGTCGCGCGGCTGATCCCCGGCAGAATGTTACGGAGCGGCGGAGAAACGATCATATCGTCTTCCACGATCAGAAAATTCGCACCGCTCGTCTCCGTCACGTTTCCATCGAGATCGAGCAGCAGGGCCGACGCGTTCGGGTCGACAAGACGCGCTTCCTGATCGCCCAGGTAATAGTGCATGCGGCTCCGGTACTTCATGTTCGGGTCGTAGCACTGCGGCGGGACGTGGCGGATCGATGGCGTGACGACGTGCAACCCTTCCGTCATCTTCGTGGCCCACATCTCCCACGGCATTGGAAACGTGTGGGCGCAAACGGTCGGTGTTGTGCGGACCGATCCGGCCGCACTCCCCGCGTAGGTCGGGTACTCGCCCGCCGTCACGAAGATGACAAGCCCGAGATCATCGTCGGGCCCGAGCAGCCCCGCATTATGTTCAACAACTTTCTCGCAGGCTTTACCAAGCTCTGCCACCGACATGCCGATATCAAACCGGACGTACCGGAGCGCCCGGGCCAGCCGTGCCAGATGGTCGTCCAGCTTGAAAAGCTTGTGATGGAACGTCCGCACCATTTCGGTGACGGTCGCACCGAGGACGATGCCGGCATCGTAAATCTGCAGGTGCGCCTGCGAAGCGGGAACAGTCTTGCCGTTGAGATAAACCAGCGGTTCGGTCATTTCAGTTCTTTTCTCGGCGGGCGGCCGGGGCAAAGCGGAGCGTGCCCCGGAAACGGATTCGATTCACTAATGCTGTCGACAAGATTACCAGGGCACTCAAAGCCTTTGCCCCGGCCACCCGGAACGTATCAGGTTATTCCTTCTTCGGCGCCGGTTCAGGCTCTTCGTTTGCGAGCTTCTCAACTTCCTTGACGAGCGGACGATAGGCGTATTCTGCGAGGACGGCGATCAGCGCCCGGTCACTCTGGTCGCGGGCGATGTCGCTCAATGTGTCGAGTGCGTTGTACATCTGCTCAACGGCGCTGTCGAGTTTCTCGGCGGCTTCATCAAGTTTTCCCGCCTTCTTCGCGATGGCCGAGGCGCGTGCCGCATCGACCGCCGCCAGGTATTCGAGGACATACTCGCTCCGCTTCGCAAAATAGAACAGCAGCTTCCGCGACCGGGGATCCGCCGCGTCGTGCGCCCGGTAGAACTCGCCGCTCGCGTTCACGTAATGCGCCGTCACATCCATCCACCACGAAGGCGCAGGCTCGGCCTTCATATGCCTTGTGATCATGTCGGGCGAAGGATACGCGAAGCCGGGATCATTTTTTTCGATCAGTTCGGTCGCTTTTTCCATCTCCGAGAACGCCTGCCACAACCGGTCCGAAACCGACTGCTTGCCGGTCGTCGCGGTGAAGAGCTCGTTATGTGCATCGCGCGCGGTGATTTTGGGATCGAACGAAGCCCGCGAGAGATAATTCAACGCGGGGTCGAGGTCGCCGGGAATGAAGTATCCCGTTGAGAAGCCGGTCAATTTCCCGTCGAGAATCGATTGGACATCCGCTGCGAGTCGAGTCTGGCTCGACTGCGGCAGGATTCCGGCGGCTGAGCTCACAAGCAGAAGCTTCTTGAACTGCGCTCCGGATTTCGAGGCCGACTCTCCGTCGGTTCCGCCAAGCCAGCTCGCATCCTGAGAAACTCCTTTCGACGATGTCGCCGTAGCGGACGCGCCTTGAGCCGGGAGTTCGTTCATCGAGATATCCGTCGACATGCCGAAATCGGTGGCAGCCTGGATCAGTCCGTTGAAGTAAGCGATACCGGCAGCAGCCATTTCTTCCGGCTTCTGCTTCCCTGCGAAGTCCGGATTCTCGAAGATCTTCGCCCCACGGAACGCCACCTTGCCGGGGGTGTCGCCATCGACGCGAAATCCGCTCCCTTTGAAGAACGAGAGAGAAGGATTCCCGTCTCCACTCGTTTTGAGATCCGTCAGCGGCTGTGAACTCGAAACCTGGAACTGGAGCTGGTTGAACTTCATCTTCGCGAGCTGCAGGATGAGTCTCTTCTGATCGTTGAGGCTCCACGAAACCGGGCTGAGCGCGCTCTCGCCGATCGCTCGCCATGTGCGAATCTTCAGCGCCGGCTCCATCACGATGTCGTGGCCGCCAAGCTTGAGGGGGATCGTTTCGGCGGGGTAGACGTCGTCGTGGATCAGGTATCGAACGCCGTTGCGATACCCGAATTCCGCAACCGCCCAAAACGTCGCCGCGGAGCTTCCGCCGCCGATCACCAGCGCAGGCTTGCCGTTGATGTCGACGCTCTTGATGACGATTCCCTGCTCCGAAACCTTCGGCCATTTCCCGCCAAGCGCACTTTTCATGGCGGGATTGGTGTCCGGGCTTCCGATCAGCACAACGTTCTGTGCGTCCCTCGACAATTCGGTCACGAGGACCGCTTCAACGCCAAATAGCTTCTTGAACTGAGTCGCCGACTCATCGGCCGCCATTTTCTCGATATCGGACGAATTCGGACCGATGACGAAACTGACGCGTTCCGCGGCGTGAAGCACGCTCGTCAAATTCCCCAGGATCGCGACAGCAACAACCAATCGAAAAGTCATCAGTTTCATCGTCGCCTCACTGATCGGGGAGACCTGCGGTCGCGCGGGTGTGGCTCGGTCGGGAGACCGGCCACAACTGCTCTTTTCACTTCTCTTCCGATAGGCAGAACAGCTTCTTCTGCGTCCGTACATAGAGTCTGCCGTCAGCAATCGCGGGAGTCGCG
>JBFWWA010000442.1:0-4695 GCA_050246455.1 Planctomycetaceae bacterium | reverse complement strand
ATCGATACCGGCGTTGTGGATCACGTTCTCACTCCGGAAGAAATCCCGCTCGTCATCGCGGCGCATGCCGCCCGGAACTGCGATCCCAGTCCGCGCCTCACGATACCGAACATCACGGGAATTGACGCCATCTTCAAACTGCTGAGGGATGAGTACGGAATTGATTTCTCGTACTACAAACCGAATACCATCGGACGGCGGATCGAACGGCGCCGGACGCTCCGGAACGCCAACGACATCGATCATTACGTCGAGACGCTCCGCGCCGATCCCGCCGAGCTCAACGCGCTTTACCGCGATCTGCTGATCGGAGTGACGCGGTTCTTCCGCGACAAAGACGCATTCGACCGCCTCGAAAAGGAAGTGCTCCCGGATCTGATCGCGAACAAGAAGCCGGAGGAAGAACTTCGCGTCTGGGTGGCAGGATGCGCAACCGGAGAAGAAGCCTACTCGATCGCCATCCTGATCGATGAGCGATTGAAGCTGATGGGTCGCTCGCCGAACGTCAAGATCTTCGCAACGGACGTGCACCGGACATCGCTCGAGTTCGCGAGCGCGGGGGTTTTCTCCCAGGAATCGCTGGAACAGGTCACGCCCTCCCGGCTGGAAAGATACTTCACGCGCCGTAACGACGGGTACCACGTCACAACCGAGCTGCGGCAGATGGTTGTGTTCGCGGTGCACAACATCATCAAAGACGCACCGTTCACCAAGCTGGATCTCATTTCCTGCCGCAACATGCTGATCTATTTCCAGCCCCCGGTGCAGAAGAAGGTGATCTCGCTGTTCCATTTCGGCCTGCGAACCGGCGGAGTTCTTTTCCTCGGCCCCAGCGAAACGCCGGGCGAGATCGCCGGTGAGTTCGAAGACCTCGATCAACACTGGAGAATCTACCGCAAGCGACGCGACATCCGGCTTCCGCCGGACATGCGGCTTCCCCTCTCCGCGGCGTCGGTCCAGATTCGAACCGTCGGGCCGGCTCATCCCGGGAGCGGTTTTGATCCGACGATGATATCCGCGTACGACTATCTCCTCGACAAGTTCATGCCGCCGGGCCTGCTCATCAACGATCGGCGGCAGCTGATGCATTCCTTCGGCGAAGCAGCCCGCTTTCTGTCGGTGAGGCCGGGCCGGGCAACGACCGACGTCCTCGACATGCTCAGCGAGGATCTCAAGCTCCCGCTTGCAGGAGCCATACAGCGGGTCATCAAGGATCATCATCCCGTCGTGTACTCGGGCGTTCGCGTCCGTACCGCCGCAAGGGATGAATGCGTCAATATCACGGTGGAGCCCGTTCTCAACCGCCACTCCAACCTGACTCACCTGCTGATTTTTCTGGCGGGAGAGAAAGTCGCCCCTAAGCCGGCGGAGCCGACGAACGTCGGAGCGGATGAGGCGTCGAGAGACCTGCTCTCGTCGCTCGAATCCGAACTGCACCACACGCGCGAGAATCTGCAGGCGACGGTGGAGGAGCTCGAAACGAGCAACGAAGAAATGCAGGCGACCAACGAAGAGCTCGTCGCCAGCAACGAGGAACTGCAAAGCACGAACGAAGAGCTGCATTCGGTCAACGAGGAGCTGTACACGGTCAACGCCGAGTATCAGAAGAAGATCACCGAGCTGACCGAATTGACCGACGACATGGACAACCTGCTTCGAAGCACGGACGTCGGCACGATCTTCCTCGACCAGAATCTCTGCATCCGGAAATTCACGCCGCAGATCGGCCGCGCATTTAATCTGCTGCCGCAGGACATCGGGCGGCGGATCGACAGCTTTTCCCACAATATTCAGTACGACAGCCTGCTCGAAGACGTCCGCAACGTTCTGAAAACCGAAACGCCCATTGAACGGAATGTCGAGGATCGACACGGGGCATCACTCCTGCTGCGGATTCTGCCGTACCGGTCGCATTCCGCACTCGCCGGAGTCGTCGTCACTCTGATCGACGTAACATCTCTCAAGCAGAGCCAGGAACGAGTCGCCGCCCTTTCCGCAATCGTGGAATCGTCGGACGATGCAATTGTCGGGATGACGCTCGATGGACGGATCACCACATGGAATCGTGGCGCGGAAGAGCTGTACGGCTACAGTTCGGACGAAGTCCTCGGACAATCACTCACCATGCTCCGGCCGGAGAGCGAGCGACACGAAGGACCATTCGACTGGACGCCGGATGTCATTCAACGGATGCGGGACGGGCTCCCGGCAGCCTTTCGAGCGGAAGTGCGACGGCAACGCAAGGACGGCAAACTGATCGACGTCGCGCTGACCTTGTCGGCCATTCGGGGCGGACATGGAACGCTGATCGGAATTTCGAAGATCGCGCGCGACATCAGCGACCGCAAGCAGGTCGAACGGGATCTTCAGCAGAAAGCGGACGAGATTGCCCGGGCCAACGCCGACCTGCAAGCCAGCATGATCCTCCAGCGAGCCGCCGAAGAACGGGCCCGCGAAGGGGTCGAACTCCGAGACCGCTTTCTGGCGATGCTTTCGCATGAACTCCGCAATCCGCTTGCGGCAATTCTCAATGCCACACGCCTTCATCAAGAGGGCGTTCTCGACCAGGAATCCCATGAGTACTCGACCGGAGTCATTCTGCGGCAATCGGAGCAGATGGCCCGGCTGCTCGACGATCTGCTCGACGTCTCCCGGATCACACGGAACAAGATTGAGATTCGAAAGCAGGTCTTCGACCTGCGCGACGCGACAAGGGACGCCGTCGAGGCGGTCGGCCCACTGGCCCGCGCTCGGGCACATCGATTCCACGTCTCGCTTCCGGACGAGAAAGTCTGCGTCGACGGCGACTCCACCCGGCTGCAGCAGATTCAGGTGAATCTCCTCGCCAACGCCGTCAAGTACACGCCCCAGGGTGGAGACATCTGGACCACACTCGAGGTTGAAGACGACGAAGCGGTCATTCGCGTCCGCGACAATGGAATCGGAATTCCACATTCCATGCAGGAAGAAATCTTCGAGATCTTCGTGCAGCTTGACCGCTCCTCGGGAAGCTCCGACGGCGGAATGGGAGTCGGCTTGACCCTCGTCCGGAACCTCGTCGGTCTGCACGGCGGAACCGTCACCGCACACAGCAACGGACCGGGACGCGGAGCGGAGTTTGTCGTGAGGCTGCCGCTCGCTAGCGATGAACCGGCCGAACGTCTTCCGGAATCGCCCGCCAGGATCCTCAACGGTCGTCGCGTGTTGATTGTGGATGACAACGCCGATATTCGCGTCACGTCGCGCAGCCTGCTCGAGGCAAGGGGCTGCACCGTCAGCGATGCCGCCGATGGTCAGAGCGCCATCCAGAAGGTTCAAACGGAGAAGCCCGAAATCGCGCTCATCGACATCGGCATGCCGGGAATCGACGGGTACGAGACGGCGCGTCAGATCAAACAGCTTCCCGATATCGACGGAATGCTGCTGATCGCCGTCACCGGATTCGGACAGGCGGACGACCGCATCACAGCCCTCAATGCCGGTTTCGATGCGCACCTCGTCAAGCCGATCAACCTCGATCAGCTTTCGCAGGTGATCGAGAATCTGTCGAAATAGTGGAACAGGTTCTCGAGCGCTCCCCCTCCATCCCCCATTTCCACTCTCAACCTTCTGTTCGCTGCGCCGCCGCCGTTCTTCGTGTTCCGGTTGGCATCAAAGCTGCACAGTTCTTCCCCGGCCGCGTTTCAACGAACCACATCGGCCGTCATTCTGAACTGTGAGGGAATTGCCATGCGCGACAACATCACCGCGAACAAACCGATTCGAGTCGGCATCTTCGAAACCGTTCCGGAAACTCTGGAAGTCACGCGACGACTGATGAACGCCGGCTTCACCACCGAACAGATTACGGTCGTCTCGTCAGACGAGGTGAAGGAACGCTACTTCCGCGAATTCGAACATCAGGATCCCGCCGGGACGCATACTCCAGCGGCGGCGGCTGTCGGCGGATTCGTCGGTGCCGCGGCGACAGGCCTTACCGTGGCCACAGCAGCGATTGCGACGGGCGGAACCGCGTTGTTCGCTCTGGGTCCCCTCATTGTCGGAACCGGCGGCATCGTCGGCGGACTCGTCGGTGCAATGATGACGCGCGGCGTGGAAAAAGAAGTCGCGGATTTCTACGACCAGGAGGTTCTCGAAGGAAAGCTGCTGGTGGCGGTCGAGTATCACGGCCCGGACGAAGCAACGAAGCTGGCCACCGCAGAACGAGTGATCTCCGAGGCCGGGGCAAAGCCGATGCCATTGCCCGAAGGCTGAATGCTGTGCGGCAACTCAATCTGGCGTCCCGTGTGCTGACTGGCGTCCCGCGTGCTGATCGCGCGAACAGGCGGACCGTGAGCCTGATCGGATCATTCTGGCCTTCAGGCGAGCAGCAGCGCTTCAGGCCGCACCGGCAATTTCGGCGATTCTGCACTCAAAACCGCACCGTTGTATGAAAACATGCTCCTGAAATCATGGCGCGAGATCTGCACCGGAATCTCTGCACGATGGCATCGCGGGCATTTATTGTCGGGAAGAATTCAAAAGGTGAAAGCCATGCAAACAAATCTGCGTTTACTCATCATTCCCGCATCGCTTCTGCTGGCCTCCTGCGCTGAGCAGCCGGGGTTGCAGCAGGTCGAACAGGAGCGGGACGGAGCGTCGCGAGCCGTGGATGATACCGGACGCAACGCGCGCGATCGTGATGGTGACACACTG
>JBFWWA010000441.1:0-4703 GCA_050246455.1 Planctomycetaceae bacterium | reverse complement strand
GTGGCCGTTTCGCGATCAGGGAGTTCAAGGCACGGCTCTGATTCTGGAGCCCGAAGCGACCGCCGTGATCAATGGAGAAACCATCCACGACATCGCGTTACTTTCAGACCGCGACGAAATCGTCGTCGGTTTGCAGCGGATTTACTTTTCCAGCGAGACGATCCCCGTCGTCTCGACGTTCCATCTGGAAGAAGGAGCACGACGGCCAAGCTGCGGTGTTTGCCGAGGCCCGATCGAGGATGGCGCTCCCGTTGTTCAATGCCCTCGATGCACGCGATTGTTTCATCAGTCGGACGGACGGGAGCACTGGACGTATCGCTCGGAATGCCCCTTCTGCAAGCATCCGACTTCCCTGACGGGTGAATCGGCGTGGAAGCCGGAAACGGAGGACGGCGATGTCGACTGAAACCATCCCGTTCTCACTCTCTCCCCTGCCGACGAAGGATCTGCTTCGCGGAATACCGGAGGGCGATCAAGAAAGAATTCGCCGCGGCCGCGTGCTCGTCGCCGGGGTTGGGAATATCGGCTCCTGGCTGGTCGGGATGCTCGCACCAATCGTGTCATTCATTCGAATTGTCGATCGCGCCCGGATCAATTCCGGGCACAGGGTGAACCAGTTCTACGCAGACGAGCGAGCCGTTGGGATGTTCAAGTCGGACTTTCTGGCGCACTCGACCATGGAGCGATTCCCAAACGTGATGGTCGAGTCTCGATCGGTAGATCTCGCTCATCTTCCGATTCGAGAGTACGCGGACGTCGATGTGATTGCAGGTGGATTGCACTCACTTCGGGGACGGCAGCAGCTGATTGCCGACAGAGCGTGGCCGTTGGAAAAGCCAGTGGTGGATGGGGCTGTCGGTGCGCCGCTCATCGGGCGAATGCACGTGTTTGTTAAGGGTTCCGCATGCGTCGAGTGCAGCTGGGGGCCGCAGCACTATCGACAGATGGCGACGGAGTATCCCTGCCAGCCGGGGGCCGTTGAAACGGTCGATCCGACCCCTGCTCCCGCCTTTCTCGGAGCAATGATTGCCGGTTGCATGACAGCGGAAATCGTGAACATTCTGGCCGGCCGCGTCCCGGAACAAAGTTGCGAGCACTATTTCGATTTCTTCAATCGACGGTTCCTGACGTCAAAGCTGCGTCGTGCCAAATCATGTCGATTCAATCACCAGGTTGTACGGGACGTTATCGAACTTAATACGCCATTTGCGCAGGCAACGATGGGAGATGTTCTTGACTCGCTGATCCCGCAGTTCGGATCACAACCGGTGGTTCTGAGCACACGTGGCGGACTGGTGCTTGATTCCTTGTACCCGGGCGGAATCGCAACTTCGGAGCAGCTGGCGCCGCTCTCGCCGCTCCGATTGGATGACCTCGGCTTCACTCCATCAGACTGGATTCGCGTCCAGACGTCAGAGGGTGAGCAACGCGCATTCCTGCACCTGGCAAGCAGCGATGCAATCGACCGAAGGAGCCTGCCATGACGTTTGAACCGCTGCAGTTCCCGATGGCGATGCGGGATTCCCTGATCTCAGCCGGCGCCGGTCCTGAACCATTGTTCGACTCAGTCACCAGGGAGTTCCTGGTGAACCAGCAGCACGATCTCGATAGTCGAGTCGCGCGCGGTGGAATGCTCGATTTTGCGGTTATGGGGCAGCGCGCTCCCTGGTTATATCGATTGCATTTTCAGACCAGGGGATTGGTGCGCGCCGGGAACGGGGAGATTCAGCCGGTCGAATCGCACGTCGTCGCGGTGAGATTTCTGCCGGATTATCTGCGCCGGGCGAATCGTTTTGAAATGCTCTCGCTGCTTGAACCGCATTCGCCGCCGCCATTTCATCCGAACATTCACCCGTCGGGCGCCATCTGCGTCGAAATTTATCCTTGCGAGCCGATTTCCGAGATCGCGCAGTCAATCCATGACCTGATTCGCTGGAGGCTGCGGCAATACGACGAGCGCGATGCGCTGAACCCGGATGCCTGTGCCTACGGCCGGGAGCACATCGACAAACCGATCGACGATCGGCCTCTGTTCGGTCGCAAGATCGGAGTCACTCTCGAGCCCCAAAAGGAGAACTGAGAATGTCCATCGCTTACCAGTCGAAGTCAAAGCCGAGTGCGAGCCGCGGGCTTGCCAAAGCGAGTGCAGGTCACGATGCAACTTGTGCGGCACGCAGCGAGACGAGTGCGCCCGGATTTGAGTCCGCTGGCTGGTACCAGCATGTTTCGGTTGCCGCAATGGATTTTCGCTGGTCGAACGAAGATTTGCTGCGGCGCAGCGCTACCGACTTCACGGGGAACCTGCGGTACGCGTGGGATGGTGCACGTCCTCTGCTGATCGGTGAAGTACCCCTACCGAAGGATGTCGAGAATCCGATCGCAGTCGCGGAACAGCGAATGCGCGTGTTGTTGACCAGGTGCGCGGCGACCGGACCGGCTCCGGACGATGAACAGCTGGCAACTCTGATTGCGGAGAGCGGCTTATCGTTCGAGCGGCGGGAGCGGGGCTGGGTGCTTCCCACCCAGCTGCGAATTCCCGAGACGACGATTTCAGCAGGAATCGGTGGAATTCAGGTCGAATCGGTGCTGGTGCAGGGAGACCCGTTCAGTGAGGTCTCGCGCGACGCACTTGCGTTGTTCTGTTGTCGGGCCCATCGCGTGCATCGGTTTGTCCGGTTTGTCATGAGCGAGTCGGACGTCCGAGTGATTTCGCAAGCCGACTCAAACTGGCTGGAGATCGATTTCCCGGCCAGTGTCGATGCGGTTCTGTCGGCCGCCATCCGGTTTCGAGGAGCGGTGACGGCCCTTCGGTTGCCGGAACTGGCGCGCGCGTACCTCGCGGTATACGCCCGCGCAACGGCCGACCCATTTGAAGTGTGACGTTCACGCAGTCTGAACAGGAGTAGCCGAGCAAGGTGCATCGGCAATTTGAGTTGTTCTTAAACGTTCTGAAGGAGATTCAGCGATGGTGACAGATACCAGGGAACTGATGGGTAGTGATTCGATCTCGGTCGACGTGGAAGATTTCACAGGGAGCGTCCGCCGGCGAGCCAGCGGCATCCCGAAGGACGCGACGGTCGCGGAGCTGGTCAACTCGCTCGCCGAGCAGCTGCACCTCGAGCAACAGGATGCCAATGGTCGTCCGGTCATCTACGGCGCTCAGTCAGCCGACGGATTCGTTCTCAATCCGAGCGATCGAGTGGGTGACGTTCTAAGGCAGGATGAGGTTGTGCGGCTGACGAAATCGGTGACTGCCGGCTGAACGTTTCCGACGTCCAGGTATTCGGATCGTTCCCGACGGCATTCGTGGTGAGTGAGTGGCCGGGTGTCGTCCATCGGTCGAGAGAATCCGATGGCGGCAGCCGGTCCAACGGATCTCGAGTCGTTATCTGTGAGAGTAGAGACATGTTCAAGACTCGACGGATGGAAGAGCCTGTCATCCCGCAACCGGCCGCCTACAGATTCTTTCTGGAATTTCGCGACGAGGCGGATCGCCTGCTGGGGGATGAGGCCGTTTCAGAATCCGAATTTGATCGAGCGATTTATACGGCATACTTCGAGGGAGTTCGCCGCGGGGTGTTCCCCGAATACGCTCCATCGCTCGAGCGAGCTCGTATCGAGCCTCGATTCGCGGGGATCGAGGGAGAGCCGGACGCGGCCGAACTGCGCGCCGCCGGCTTTTCCGTCGTGCTCCCGGTTTCCGGAGGGAACGAATATCGCCTCGATTTTTCGCCAGCATACTTTGCATCGCGTGCGAATCGCCGCAAGTTGCAACTCGTGCGGTCAGAGCAACTGCCGCAAGACGCCGTACTCCGCTACCGACTGACCGCCTTCCTGGATGACTTGGAAATTGCTCAGCCGCGTCAGCAGCCCATACGGCTGGGATCCGCGTCCGTCACCATTCCCATTCGGGACACGCGGGCGCTGCAATCGGAAAGCGAGCTGTGGGACGAGCCCGATCCGGATGATCTGCAGGTGGTGGTTCCCAGGTTGTTGCTCGAAGAGGCGGTCAATGAAGCGCGCGACCACGCGGAAAACGAAATCGGCGGGTTTCTTCTGGGGCACGTGCGTCGCAGCACGCTCGGAAATCTGCAGGTCGAGGTTACGGGGCTGGTCTCGGCCCAGGGCACCGCAGAGACCACGGCGACAACCGTAACGTTGACCCCGGACAGCTTCGCGCGGGCTCACGAAATGATCGCGCTCCGTGGCGCGGGCGAGATTATTTGCGGCCACTATCACTCGCACCCATTCCGCGTCTGCAGTGCCTGTCCGTTGCCAATGCCGGCTGAATGCGTGTCGAAGATTCTCTTCTTCTCGCAGGACGATATCGACCTGATGACCTCGACCTTCGCGCAACCCTGGATGCTGGGACTTCTCTGTGCGGTCGAACCTCGACTCGATGACGTCCTCGGGCATTTACCGGTGCGACTCTACGGCTGGCGTCGGGGGCAGCTTGTCAGCAGAGGATTCCATGTGTTGGCCGTGGAATGATTTCACGGGTTTCGCGTTTCTATGCAATAGCAGGAAGGGATGAATTCGATGAACCGACCTCACGAAGCCCCGATCAGCGATCCGAATCGTGGGCAACGCGCAACCGCTGATAGCCTGAAAGCCGTCCAGGCTGAACTGGATCAGTTGCTCGACAAGCCCGCAGAACTGCTCATCCAGGCGAAGGCTCTTGCCCAGCATAACCTCGTCTTGAA
>JBFWWA010000440.1:0-4714 GCA_050246455.1 Planctomycetaceae bacterium | reverse complement strand
TATATACTTCTAGGGTCCGTTCCAGACGTCCGGCGATTCGGCGGCGATTGCGGTCTTATCTCTTGTTTGCCTCGCCTTCGGGTGCCGTTTCCTTTAGCTGCGATTCTGTCGAGCGAGGAGACGTCTCGCGGAAAGCACGCAGCCTCAAGCATGCTTGCCGATGCGCCCAGGTGGCTGCCGATTATCGCGGCCAGAATACCGTCGTTCTCGATCTTACGAAGGTCACTCCGATCTTCGACTATTTTGTGGTGACGACCGGTACCAGCCCCCGCCAGATGCGCGCCATTGCCGACGAGGTCGAGCGTGTTCTGAGCGAAGAGGGTTCGTCGCGGCTCGGAGTCGAGGGTTACGAAACGAGCACGTGGATCCTCCAGGACTACGGCGACGTGGTGCTCCACATCTTCACGCCCGAAACTCGCAGCGTGTACGACCTCGAGCATCTTTGGGCCGATGCGCCGCACGTCGACTGGAAGAACACCGTCGACGCGGCTGAGGCGGAATCGACTTCGCGCCGGCTCGCCTGACATGAACATTCTCGCCGAACTTCGGGCGCGCTTCGAAAAAGCTCTGAACCCGCTCGTCAGAACTCCGGAAGAGCTCCGCGAATTCGCAGCGATGATTCGCCCCAGCCAGCAGGATCGCTTCGGCGATTTTCAGGCGAACTTCGCCATGCCGCTCGCGAAGGCGCTCGCGGAAGATCCGCGAAAACTCGCTGCAACCGTCGCGGCATCGGTCGACCTTGCCGATCTCTGCCTGACACCGGAAGTGGCGGGGCCCGGTTTTATCAACCTCACGCTCCGCGACGACTGGATCGAAACACAAACGGCGAAGCTGGCCGGCGATGCGCAACTCGGCATTGAGCCCGTCGGCGGCAAAACAAAATGCATTATCGACTTCTCCGCCCCCAACATCGCCAAGCCGATGCACGTGGGACACCTGCGGAGCACAGTCATTGGCGACGCGCTTTGCCGAATCTACCGGGCACTCGGCTACGACGTGACAAGCGATAACCATATCGGCGACTGGGGCACCCAGTTCGGTATGATTATCTACGGTTACAAGCATTTCCTCGATGAGCAGGCCTTCATGGCGGCGCCAGTGGCTGAACTGGCGCGACTTTACCGGCTGGTCAATCGCCTCTGCGATTACTTCGAATCGCGAGAGGCCATTCCCCGCATGACGCGGGAGCTGGAGGAACGGCGCACCGCACTGGAGACCGCGAAAGCGGCCGCTCCTCCGAACGACAAAAACGCCGCGAAAGCCGTGCGCAAACTCCAGGGCAACCTGGACGAACTAGCCGGCAAGATCGCTTCTACGGAAGCGAGCTGCCGGGAGATCGAAGAGAACCCCGAGCTTGCTGCGCTTGTCGCGGCCCATCCGCAGATTCTTGTCGACAGCCGTCGTGAAACCGCGAAGCTTCATGCGAATGATCCGGAGAACCGCGCACTCTGGGAACAGTTCCTTCCCGAATGTCTCGATGCTCTTCAGAGCATGTACGACCGGCTCGGCATTCGGTTTGACCTCTCCCTCGGTGAAAGCTTTTATCAGCCGATGCTTGCCGACGTCGTCGCATCGCTCGAAAAGAAGCAGCTCGCCAGGGAGAGCCAGGGAGCGATCTGCGTTTTCCTTGACGGACACGAAGCTCCGTTCATCGTCCGCAAAGGGGACGGCGCATTCACGTACGCCACGACCGATCTGGCGACCATTCGCTATCGGGTCGAGACCCTCAACGCGGACATGATGCTCTACGTCGTCGACGATCGGCAGAGCGAACATTTCCGTGCGCTTTTCCAGACGGCGCGGCTCTGGGGGTATGACCGGCTCGATCTCCGCCACATCAGTTTCGGCACAATCCTCGGTGACGACAAGCGGCCGTTCAAGACCCGCTCCGGCGGCACGGTCGGACTCGAAAGCCTGATCGACGAGGCGGTGTCACGGGCGCTCGAGATCGTCACCGAAAATGATGATGCGAAGGAAACGCCCGAACTCGACGAAGCGACCCGGCGGGACGTCGCCGAGATCGTCGGAATCGGCGGAATCAAGTACGCGGATCTGCATCATAACCGGGAGAGCGACTACGTATTCAGCTGGGAGAAGATGCTCGCGAAGACGGGAGATACGGCGACGTACATCCAGTATTCGTATGCACGCATCTGCGGCATCTTCCGTAAAGGGGGAATCGACCGCGATGCATTCCGCCGTCAGGGGCTCGAGGTGAAAATCACTCACCCCTCAGAGCGGAAGCTGATGCTTCACCTGAACCGGTTGCCGGAAGTTCTCGAAGCGGTCGTCGCCGACAACCGCCCGAACCTTCTGACTCAGCATCTGTTTGAAACGGCAGACCGCTTCACCGCATTCTACGAAAACTGCATCGTCCTCAAGGAAGAGAACGAAGCGGTACGCAATAGCCGGCTCGCTCTTTGCGACCTGACGGCGCGCACGCTCAAACACGGCCTGGAGCTTCTCGGCATCGGCACCGCCGAGCAGATGTAGTCGGCGTGCCATGCCGGGTGAAAGCAGCCGCTGAGCGTTCCGCTCCGGTCCTACTTAGCTTTCACGTCGAAGCACCAAAGCGAACTCAACTCGCGGACGTAGAGTCGCCCGTTCGCGATGACCGGATACGTCCAGCTCTTCGACTTGCCGCGGTCCGGCATATCGGGCGGGGTGAAGCGCCCCTTCTCGCGGTATTCCTCGGGCGTCGCTTCGACGAGCGCGAGATCGCCGTTTTCGCCGTGGATGTAAAGCCGCTCATCTGCGTAAAGAATCGAGCTGGCGCCGAGACTTCGGCTCTGCCATTTGACCTCGCCCGTTGCGAACTCAACGCAAAGGAATCCTTCGCGCGTCGTGCCGTAGAGGTAGTCGCCCACGTTCACCGAGCCGCCGATGCTTGATGGAAGCTTCGGCTTGAAATAAACCTCCTCGGCCTGAGGCATTCCGTCGGTAACATTCAGACGAACGAGCCCGCCTCCGCTGCGCGCTGCAGCGCTGTAAATCATCGTTCCATTCGCAACCGGCGTCGGAATGTTTGCGGGACTCCCCTTCGCCGTTTTTTCGTATCGCCAGAGAAAGCGGCCGGTCGCAGCATCGACACCGACGAGCCCCTTTCCGAGAAACTGCACGTACTGTTTCGCCCCGCCGATCTCGACGGCAATCACCGACGAATAGCCTGCCTCGTCTCCTTCCTCGAGGGCCGACTTCCAGATGACGTCTCCGGTTTCTTTGTTGAGCGCAACGAGCGTCGCCGTTTTTCCACCGGGTGAGCAGATGAGCTTGTCGCCGTCGACCAGCGGGGACTCAGAATACGCCCATGCTCCCGGAGCACCGCCGAACTCGCTGCGAACATTCTTCTTCCAACGGACTTCACCGGATGCAGCCTTCACTGCCGCGATGTCGCCGTCCGAACCGAGGACGTAGAGATACTCACCGTCGACGGTCGGCGTTGAACGCGCACCCGGGTATTGAGGGCCGGTATTCTTCCCGACTCCACCGATCGGGGTTGCCCAGATTTGGGATCCATCGGCGGCGCTCAGCGCCTGCACCGATTCCTCGTCGCTTCCCTGGTTGCTCAGAAGATAGATCCGATCGCCGACAACAGAGGGTGTCGAATAACCGTCGCCGACCGATTTCGCATGCCAGACGACGGGCGGGCCTTCTTTCGGCCATTCCTTCAGCAGGCCGGTCTCGGATGAAATGCCGTTTCGATTCGGGCCTCGCCACTGGGGCCAGTCGCCGGCGGCGGCCATTGACGTCGCACACAGCAGGAACGCAAAACCAGCTGACCTCTGCAAAAACATATCCGACTCCTCGTTATGGTTTTGCGGCGCGGTGGCTACCGCCATCGTTCGGGAAAACAGGCCGGCGTATTTTTCGGACAATTGTCCCGGACATCGTCAGGTTTCCCATGTCCGGTCGATCAAGAATAACGACCGGCCGGATGGCCTTCAACGTGCCTTGATCCTCATTCGTTGATCCGTCAATTCCTTCATCGAATCTTCAGGGAACTTCAAAACGCCGAGTTGGAAAGCGAACTTCTGCAAAAAAATACAAGGCATGGAGTCGCACATGCCGGATCGGTACGATCATAGTTCCGTTCCGCTCGAACTTCACATTCTCAGTTTTCTTTCGCACCGGAGAACGTCCATGTCGATTCGCCATTGCCTACGCGCTGCGGCAGTAACCGGACTCATCGTGCTCTCGACGAATTCCAGCCAGGCACAGGGGATCAGCCTGACCGGACTTCGGATGTGGACCGGTCACCCGGTTTCGCCGGTTGTACTTGCAGGTGTCGAGCCCGTGCAGAAAGAGCTCGCGCTCAAGGACGATCAGGTTGCGAAGGCCAACGCACTGATGCTCGAACATCGGGAAGCATTTATCAGTGAGTTCCAGTCGGCGGGGTTCGACCTGCAAGGTCTGCAGAACCTCTCAGAAGATGAACGGCAGAAGAAGTTTGCAGAGTTTCAGACCAGGATCGGTGAAATCGGGAAATCGCTTCACGATAAGTTTTCACCAAAGCTCGCCGACATTCTCGACACGGCGCAGCGGACACGCCTCGCCGAACTTGACCACCAGTGCTCCGGAGCGCAGGCACTTCATAACGCGGAAATTGCCAAGCAGCTCGAATTGACAAAAGAACAGCAGGCAAAGCTTGACTCGCTTGCGAAAGATTTCAGCGGCAGGATCATCAAGCTGTTCAACGGCGACGGAGACCGCGAGG
>JBFWWA010000439.1:0-4738 GCA_050246455.1 Planctomycetaceae bacterium | reverse complement strand
TCCGTCTTTCCTATCTTCTCGGGGCGGTGGCAGCTTACCGCTGGACACGCCCCTACGTCCGTAAAAACCGAAAAAATCGGGAGGATCCGGACAACCGCTACAGATTACCAACTTGCCCAACCGATACTTCCCGCATGTCCGTCCTTCTGCGCTCCCATTTCCGGACGCAGCGGGGAGGGATTTGTCAGTCATGTCGCTGCTGTAATCAAGGACCTCCTGATGCGGGTACAGCACTGGATCGCAACGGCTTTGAGCGTGATGTTGGCGCTGGCGAACAGCCGCGAAGCATCTGCTCAATACACAGAAGACCCGTTCAGTGAAACGGGGAACCCGACGGTTCCCGTTCAACCGGCGGGTCATACGATGCATGGCCATTACGATAACGGGCTTCCACCCGCGTACGATCAGCCGTGGGTCGGTCAAGACGCATACGGCGGGTATCCGCCCGCGTACACCCCTGTCGCGGCGTATCCGTTTGAGGGAGGCGACGGCTACGGTCCGACCATGAACCCGTGGCCGACGATCTCGCCGTACGACCATGCGTTCAGTCAACACACCAATGACGGCGGTCTCTGGCAGCAGGTGACACAAGGTTTCGGGAAGAAATGGTATTCATCGTTTGAATACCTTTCGACTCGCACCAAGCGACCGGACGGTGTGCTGGGCGACACGAGCTCGCAGCCGTACTTTGCATCGGCCTACCCGTTCGACTACCTCATCTTCGGTGCTCCCCCGAACGTCGGCGATACGACCGTCGATGTCGAATTCGAAACCGATTTCCCGGATGAAGCCGCGGCGGTCATCGACACGAACTATTTCAATCGTCTCGATCTGAGAAACATGAGCGACATCATGGGTAAGGGAGGCCGCGTTACCGCCGGCTTCTGGAACCCGGATGATTCGGGATGGTCGATGAACTTCTGGTTCACCGGCAACTCCCGTGAAGTATTCGACGCTCGCAAACACGACGCGACGCATACCCAGAACGAATTATCACAAACCATCGACCTCATCGACACGCCGGACTTCCTCGATTTTCCAGACCTCGGACAGTATGGTCTGGGCATCACAGGGCCGGCCGAGCTCCTCTCGCGAAACCTGTTGAACCTCCGCGGACTTCCGGTCAATGACGGAACCACGGCCGGCATCACCATCCCGTACGACTTGTACTTCCAGGTCGAAAGCCGCAGCCAGAACCTCGGTGCAGGCATCAGCCACTATCTGACGCCGATCTTCCAGCGGAAGATGGTTCGGATCAATCCGTCAGTCGGAGTTCGTTACCTCATGATTGACGAAGGCTTCGACTTCGTCGGTATCGACAGCGGCTGGCTGTACTCGCCGGAGTCCGAAGTCGATGAACCGCCGATGCGCGACCTCAAGTCGCACTCGTCGCCGAACGGCTTTGACGACGATGGAGACGGCTTCATCGACCCCGCGGGTATCGTCGAAGACACCGCCGGAGGTGAAGGTGGAGATGGTGAGTTCGCCGCGACCTTCTACTTCCCGTACAACAACGCATTTGCACTAACCCGGGCTTTCATTGACGTCGACACCATGTCGCATCTCATCGGTCCGGAACTCGGTATGCGGTACGACATCGGCGGCGACAAGTTCAAGCTCTCGGGTGAAACCAAGTTCGGCCTGATGGTCAACAAAGAGAAAATCGAGCTGCGGGGCGACAACATCGGCAGCATTACCCGCAGTGCCTATGCCGGCGGGCCGATTCGGCTCCCCGCGGATGAAGACGAAGAAGGCGGCGGCGGCGATGATGACGACGACGACGACGACGATGACATCATCGAAACCGACCCGGCCCTCATCACACCGACGGCCGAAAATCCATACCCGAACGCTTTTGCGGACCGCGAGACGCACACGCACTTCTCGCCTCTGTTCGAACAGTCGATCTTCGCAGACGTGAATGTGTTCGGATACGTCCCGGTTCTCAAGGACATCTACCTCTTCGAAAATGCAAAGTTCCGCTTTGGATACACCTTCCTCTGGGCGAACGAGATTGTGACCACCAACCAGAGCGTGGTGTATGACGGAAAGCCGACCGCAGGACTCTTCCCCCACATCAAGCTGAAACGCGAGACGTGGTGGACCAGTAACTACAGCTTCGGTGTGAGCTGGGACTTCTAGGCGGCTGGTTCGGCCAGATGACTTGCGATGCGGGAGTGCTGCTCAGGAGGCGGCAGTCTCGCATCGTTCTTTTGGGGAACATCGGCTTTACGGTCCCCGGGAATCCCCTTTGCCGCTACGATGGATGGTGTCGTTCCATCGTTGATTCCCGTCCGACACTATTGCCGGCCATCCTTCCGATCCGAAGCCTGCATTCCTGACAATGGCAAAATGCGACCAGGGGTATCTTTGCGAGGTCTGCGGCCTGGAAGTCGTCGACATCACCGACAGCGACCTCTACCTCCGTTACATCGTCGGCGAAATCGATTCCCGCGCTCTTCTGGCGGCCCCGGAGCGGCACCTCCGCTGCAACCCGGTGCAGGCCCAGTTCATTGTCGATCCCGGCTTTGAAGCGGTCGTCGTCGAAGGACCGTTCGATAAACGGCTCCTCGAGCCGGGGGATGTTGAGCGGCGGGAGGATCGCATAACCCGAGGGTGGCGACGGCTGCAGGAGGTCCGGGCGTTGGGACTTTCCATCAGCGAATACCCGTTGCCGGAGTAGGAGTGGGGACGCGGGATGGAGAAATCGGTAATCTTCCGGTCAATTGCATCCCGGGACATCGGTCGAGCGAACCGGTCCAGCGAAGTTCCGCGCGCTCGGCGATCGCTGCGGTAGAAGCTTTTTCGATGCTTGAAGATCTTCGATATCTGCTGCTGCAGAGTCGCAACCTGGACGATCCGATGCGCACGCAGGAAGTCGCCTGCTTTGCCCGCGCGCTGGAAACCACAACAGCGCGCATCGGCGTGTTTGATCTGATTTCGACCGCACTCTCCGAGCGAGATCTCGAAAATGTCGACGTCGTGCTCCTCGGCGGCAGCGGGCACTACTCCGTGACGGAGAACGAGCCGTGGCTCGACCGCGCGCTCGATTCGCTGCGCGTCGTCTACGATTCCCGAAAGCCGACGTTTGCATCGTGCTGGGGGTTTCAGGCGCTGGCGAAGGCGCTGGGGGGGCGGGTCATCAAGGATCTGGAACGGGCGGAGATCGGCACTCAGGATGTCTTTCTGACGGAGGCCGGCCTGGCCGATCCGGTTTTCGGCACGCTTGGTCCGAAGTTTCGCGGTCAGATGGGGCACGAGGATCACGTCGTTGAACTCCCTCGTGGAGCGACGCGGCTGGCTTATTCAGAGAAGGTCGCAAATCAGGCGTACCGCTTCGACGATCGTCCGATCTACTGCACCCAGTTTCACCCGGAACTCAATTGCGCCGACCTGCAGGGGCGGATCGAAACCTATCCGGAGTACATTGAACGGATTGCGGGTCTCCCCGTGGCCGCATTCCGCGATATGATCGAAGAAACGCCCGAGACGGAAGCGCTGCTCAAACGGTTCGTGCAGATGGTCGTCGACGGATGATTGCGGATTTCGGATTGCGGATTGAGATTCGCGCGGATATCGGGAATTGGAAATCTCTGCTCTATTGACGCATTCCGTGTTGGTGTTTGCGTGGCTGATCGCTGAAGGCTGACCGCTCCCCATGCACATCGCAATTCTCACGGCCGGCGGCGCGGGAATGTTCTGCGGCTCCTGCATGCATGACAACACCTGGGCCCGGGCGCTCCGGGACGAAGGGGCCGAAGTGACGCTCATTCCGGCCTACACGCCGATTCGCGTCGACGAGCGCGACGAAAGCCTGGGGCGCGTCTTTCTGGGCGGCGTCAACCTTTACCTCGACTATCAGTCGTCGCTGTGGCGGAAGATTCCTCGACTGCTCGTCCGCTGGCTCGACAGTCCGTGGGTTCTCAAGCTCGCTTCAAAGTTTGCCGTCAGCAACAGCGCAAAGGAACTCGGTGCGCTCACCATCGCAATGCTTGACGGCGAACTTGGCCCTCAACGCCGCGAGTTCGAAGAACTGGCCGAGTTCATCGGCACGCAACTTCGACCGGACGTCCTCTGCCTGAGTAACATTCTGATGGGAGGGGGGCTTCGCCTTCTTCGAAGTCGGTTCCGCGGAGCGGTTTTCTGTTTGCTTCAGGGAGACGACATCTTCCTGGAAGACCTGCCGGAGCCGTTTCGGACAAAGGCGCTTTCCGCCATTCGCGAACGAGCAGCCGACGTCGACGGCTTTATTGTTCACAGCACGTACTATCGCGACTTCATGGCGAGCTATCTCGGGCTGCCGATCGAGAAGTTTCACGTCGTCCCGCTCGGTATCGACCTGGCAGGGCACGACGGCGAGCCGGCCGCAAACAAGAACGAAGTCTTCACCGTCGGCTACTTCGCGCGCATCTGCCCCGAGAAGGGGTTGCATCAGCTCATCGAAGCGTTTCGATTGCTCCACCGCGATCACCCGAATACCCGGTTGCGTGCAGGGGGGTATCTTGGAGTCCGCGACCGGAAGTATTTCGGCGATCTCATGGCCGGTGCGCGTGATCTCGGCCCCGCGTTCGATTACATCGGCAGCCCTGTGACGCATGCCGACAAAGTCCGCTTCATCAAGTCGCTCGACGTCCTTTCCGTCCCGACGGTCTACCGCGAGCCGAAAGGGATTTACGTCCTTGAAGCACTTGCCAACGGTGTGCCGGTCGTCCAGCCGAGGCATGGCGCGTTCCCCGAG